>DASQLJ010000316.1:0-7293 GCA_035630095.1 Longimicrobium sp. | reverse complement strand
GAGGCGCCCGGCGGAGCGAACGCCACGTCGTACGCCGCCGGCGCCTGGCGCGACCAGTAGACGCGCGCCTCCAGCCCCGCCTGGCGCGCCAGCTCCCGCAGCGCCTCCGGCTCCACCGCCACCCCGTCCGGCCCCTCGGACACGACGGCGACGGCGAGCGCCTCCACCGGCTCCGCCTCCCCGGCCTGCGCCAGCCGATCCACGAAGCGCCGCTCGCCCGCGAGCGGCGCGCCGGGCACGCCGCGCACGAGCAGCGGGTCTCCGGTAGCGGCGAGCGCCTCGCGGAGCGCGTCCAAGCCGCCGACCTCCGCCCACGCGCGCTCGGCCGGCGACGGCGACGGCGCGTCATCGCCCCCCACCCGCAGCACGGCGTCGTAGCGGTGGCGCGTGATCTCGTTGTGGCGGCGCCCCGGCCGGGCGAGCACGGCGGCGGCGCTCACCCCGCCGAAGCGCCTCGGCAACGCGTGGAAGAGCTCCGGGTCCAGCAGCAGCTCCACCTCCTGGGCCGCCCGCAGGCCCAGGCGCGCGCGCAGCTCCCCCGCGGTGGCGCCGCCCGCGCCGCGGGCGAGCTCGATTGCCGCGTGCAGCATCCCCATCGTCCGCAGGTTGCGCACGTCGCCGACGAAGACGAAGCCGCCGGGTCGCACCGCCCGCGCCGCTCCTTCCAGCACGCGCCGGAAGTAGCCGACATCGGGGAAGTACTGGACGACGGAGTTGAGGACCACGACGTCGAATATCCCGGGCTCGACGCCGGCGAAGTCGTCCGCGCGCCGGTGCCGGAGTTCCACCTGCCCCAGCCCGCGGCGCGCGGCCACGCGGCCCACGCGCTCCAGCGCGGCGGCCGAGAAGTCGGTGCCCACGTAGCGCTCGCACCCCTCCGCCAGGCGCAGCAGCAGCAGTCCCGTGCCGCAGCCGATCTCCAGGATGCGGGCTCCGCCCAGCGCGCGGATGCGCTCCACCGTCCCCTCCACCTGCTCGCGCATCTCCTCCGCGGAGAGCGGCTCGCCGGTGTAGCTGCTGTTCCACCCGATGATGTCGAACTCGTCGTCGCGCTCGTCACCCTCGTGACCGTAGAGCTGCTCGTAGGTGCGCGCCCACTCGTCCACCCGCCCCTCCGCTACGCCGTCGGCGGACGCGGGAGCGGGGACCACGTAGGCCACCAGCGAGCTCTCGCCGTCGCCGTCCTCGCGCGCCACCACCAGGCTCCCGCGCACCCCCGGGTGCCGGTCGATGGCGCTCTCCACCTCGCCCGGCTCGATGCGGAAGCCGCGCAGCTTGATCTGTCCGTCCACGCGCCCGTGGAACTCGAGCGTGCCGTCGCCGCGCTGCCGCACCACGTCGCCCGTGCGGTACAGGCGCGAGCGGCCGCCGTCGAAGGGGCTGGGGACGAAGCGCTGGCGGGTGGCCTCGGCGTCGTTGAGGTAGCCGCGCGCCAGCCCCGCGCCCCCCAGGAACAGCTCCCCGCGCACCCCAGGCGGCACCGGCCGGCGGTTGCGGTCCAGCACGTACGCCGCGGTGTTCGCGATCGGCCGGCCGATCGGGGGCGTCCCCGGCGCGGACGGCGGGGGCACGTCGCAGAAGGTGGCTACCACCGTGGCCTCGGTGGGGCCGTAGTGGTTGACGAAGCGGAAGGGAAGGGGCCGCGCGGGCACCGCGCGCAACCGGTCGCCGCCGGTGAGCAGCGCGCGCAGCGCCAACCCCCGGGGGAGCGGCGACGAGACGAAACGCTCGGCCAGCGGCGTGGGGAGGAAGGAGAGGGTGATCCCCCGCTCCGCCATCCACCCGGCCAGCGTCCCGGAGTCGGCCAGGGTGGCGGCGGAGGGCACGTGCAGGCTGGCGCCGCTGGCCAGGACGGGCCACGTCTCCCAGACCCCGGCGTCGAAGGCGGGGCTGGCGCAGAGCGTGGCGCGGTCGTCCTCGCCGACCGCGTACTCGGCGCGGTGCCAGTCGACCAGGTTGTTCAGGCTGGCGTGGCGCACCTCCACCCCCCGCGGCGTGCCGGTGGAGCCGGAGGTGAACACCACGTACGCCAGCCCCTGGTCGTCGATGCGCAGCGGCAGGTCACCGCCGTCCTCGGCCGCGGCGAGCGCCTCCGTCTCGTCGTCGAGCACCAGCGCGGGGAGGAAGCCGGGCACGGCGCCGCGGTGCGCGGGTGACGTGACCACCAGCGGCGCCAGCACGGCGCGCATCAGCATGGCCAGCCGCTCGCGCGGGTAGGCGGGGTCCAGCGGCACGTACGCCGCGCCAGTCTTGAGCACGGCGAGTGCGGCCAGCACCAGGTCGGCCGAGCGGTCCAGCAGCAGCACCACCAGGCACCCGGGCTGGATCCCTCGCGCTAGCATCAGCCGCGCGAGTCGGTTGGCGCGCGCGTTCAACTCGCCGTAGGTCAGCGCCTGCGCGTCGTCGCGCACCGCCGGCAAGTGTGGCGACGCGGCGGCCACCGCCTCTACGCGGCGGTGCACGCAGGGAGCCGGGGGGAACGCGACGGTGGTGGCATTCCACGCCGCCAGCGCCCGCTCCTGCTCCGGCGAGGGGGGGAGCCGCACCTCGGCGACCGGCGCGTCGGGGACGCGCACCATCGCCGCGGCCAGCGCCTCGAAGTGGCGGGCCAGGGCGCGGGCGGTCGGCGCCTCGAAGAGGTCGGCGCTGTACTCCAGGTACCCCTTGAAGCCGTCGCCTGCGGGCCACAGGTCGCAGCGCAGGTCGAACTTGCTGGTGGCCAGGGTTACGTCCATCGCCTGCAGCAACCCGGCGGCGGCCGCGGCGGCGCCGTCGTCGCCTGGGTCCCCGGCTACGATCTGGAAGGTGGCCTGGAAGAGCGGGTTGCGTCCCGGGTCGCGCTCTGGCTGCACCTGCTCCACTACCTTCTCGAAGGGAAGGTCCTGGTGTGCGTACGCCGCCAGCGCCACCCCGCGCACCCGGCGCAGCAGTTGCCGGAAGGTGGGGTTGCTGGACAGGTCGGTGCGCATCACCAGCGTGTTGACGAAGAAGCCGATCAACTGCTCCAGCTCCGGCCGCCCCCGGTTGGCCACGGGGCACCCCACCGCCACGTCGTCCTGCCCAGTGTAGCGGTGCATCAACGCCTGGAAGGCGCCCAGCAGCGCCATAAACGGCGTCACCGACTCAGCCTCGCACAGGGCGCGCAGCCGGCTCCCCAGCGCTTCGGGGATGGAGATGCGCTCGCGCCCGCCGGTGTAGGTGGGAACGGCAGGGCGCGACCGGTCGGCGGGGAGGTCCAGCGGCTGCAGCCCACGCAGGCGCTGCTTCCAGAAGTGCACCTGCGCCTCCAGCCGCTCGCCACTCAGCCGCTCGCGCTGCCAGGAGCAGTAGTCGCGGTACTGGATCGGCAGCGGCGGCAGCGGCGAGGGACGGCCGGCGACGAACGCCTCGTACAGCAGCCGGATCTCCTGGAACAGCACCCGCATCGACCAGCCGTCGCACACGATGTGGTGCATGGTCAGCACGAACACATGGTCGTTCGGTGCCAGGCGGAGCAGGCACGCGCGCATCTGCGGCGCCTGCGACAGGTCGAAGGGGGTGCGCCCCTGCTCGGCCGCCAAGCGCAGCGCCTCGGACTCGCGCGCGGCCTCGGGGAGGTGCTCCAAGCCAATCACGGGGAGCTCCAGCCGCAGCGCGGGGAGCACGCACTGCACCGGCTCGCCGTCCACCTCCTCGAAGCGGGTGCGCAGCACCTCGTGGCGGTTCACGATCTCGTCCAGCGCGCGCTGCAGCGCGCCGGGATCCAGCGGAAAGCGGAAACGCAGGGCGCTGGACTCGTTGTAGTACGGGTTGCCGGCGGCCAGCTTCTCCAGGAACCAGAGCCGCGCCTGCGCGTGCGAGAGCGGCGCGGTCTCGGCGCGCGTCTGCCGGAGGGCCACGATGCGGGTGAGCAGGGCGCGCTGCCCGGCGGGGCCCAGTTCCTTGAGCCGAGTGGCGACGTCACTCATGCGGCGCCCCGCGCCGGGGTGGAGGCGTGCCCCGCCCCGGCCACGCCCTCCAGATCCTCCCGGAGGTAGCCGGCCATGGCATCGATCGAGGCGAACGGAAAGAAGTGACCGCCGGCCAGGAAGCGGGGACGGAAGCTGCTGGAGGTGTGCCGCGACCACGCCAGCAGGTCGCCGATGGGCACGTGCTCGTCCTGCAGCCCGCCGAAGGCCGAGACCGGCACGGCCAGGGGCGGACTGTCGCCGAACTCGTGGCGCTCCAGGAGGCCGAAGTCGTGCCGCACCACCGGAAGCAGCAGCGACAGCAGTTCCCGGTTCTCCAGCACCGCGGCGGGGATCCCGCCGTATTCGGCCAGCCGGGCCAGGAACGACCCGGCGGGGAGGTGGTGGATCGGGTCGCGGGGCGGGAGGTGAGGCGCGCGGGCGCCGGATACGAACAGGTGGCAGGGAAGCGCAGCGCCCCGCGCCTGCAGGCGCCGCGCCAGCTCGAACGCGACCAGCGCGCCCATGCTGTGGCCCCAGAACGCCCATGGCGCGGCGTCCAGATCCGGGAGCTCGTCGGCCAGCGCGTCCACCAGCGCGCCCAAGGCGGGAGCCGCGGGCTCCCCCCAGCGGGACTCGCGCCCGGGGTACTCCATGGGCCGCACCACCAGCCCGGGCACCGCGCGCCAAGGGGCGAAGGCGGAGGCGCCTCCGCCGGCGTAGGCGAAGCAGACGACGCGGCAGGGCCCCGTCTCCGCGGCCGATGGGGGCGAGGGTGTCCAGGGGTCCAAGGGTCGATCCAGGTAAGGAGAACCGAATCTTTAGCCCTGCGCGGCGAAGCGAGGTATGGTCCGGACCCGCCGGGGAGGGAGACGTGCGGCGCCGCCCGGGCATCCGAGGCGCGCGGGTACGGCAAAGGGGCCGGGCTCCCGCGGGAGCCCGGCCCCACTGCCTCAGTACACGCTCATCGCGGCGGCGAGCGCCTGCGTGTCGGCGGCTACCGTGGCGGGGTCGTGGTAGGTCCCCGTCGCATCGGTGTAGCCGCCCAGCGGGTCGGAGTAGCCACCGTACGCGTCCGTGTAGCCGCCGTACGGGTCGGAGTAGCCGCCGTACGGGTCGGAGTAGCCGCCGTATGCGTCGGTGTAGCCACCCAGCGCATCGGAATAGCCACCGTACGGGTCGGAGTAGCCGCCGTACGAGTCCGAGTAGCCGCCAGTCGCGTCCGTGTAGCCACCGGCCGGGTGCGCGTAGCCTCCGTACGCGTCGGAGTAGCCGCCGGTGGCGTCGGTGTATCCGCCGGCCGCGTCGGAGAAGCCGCCGTGCGCGTCTGCGGTCGCCGGCACCCCGTAGTACAGGGTGCTCAACGTGTTCGCCGCGTCGGTGAGGCCTTGAAGGTACGCGAGGGTGAGCGTGTCCATGTGCTCCTCCGTTCTCCTCTGGGTTCCCGTGCGCCGCGCTTCACCCGGTCGGCATGCCGGATGTGCGGCCCGTCTCCCCTCCACCACGCCCGTCTCCACACCCGCGGGCGTCCGGCACGAGAACCGGCATCTCCGCCCGGTAGAATTGCCCGTTTTCCGGCAAGCATGAATCGTGGCATCGTCGATAGTAGTCGAGGCTACAATCGGCCGCAATTGGTCGGAATGACCAATCCCCCGAAGGGTCTTCCTTCCGTCTCGACGCGAGCCCCGGGCTGCGCGACGGCTTCCGGAACCGGGGGAGCTACGTCATGAACGCCGACGGCACCGGCTAGACACGCCTTAGCGCCGACGGGACGACGGGCGCCCACCCCACCCATCGCCCGACAGCAGGAAGATCGCCTTCTCCGGGAGAGTCGCCGGGGTGTCCGGGATCTTTATCATGAACTCGGATGGCTCCGGTCCCACCCGCCTCACACCGATGGTGGATCGCCCGCCTAGTCCTAGTCGCCCGACGGGAGAAAGATTGCCTTCGTGACCGACGGCGATCAGGCCTTCGAATGGGAGATCTACGTCATGAACGCAGATGGCTCCAATCTAGTGCACCTCACCTACGAGACGGGAAGCGACGATCCTGCCTAGTCGCCAGACGGCACCCGGATCGCTTTCACGAGCACTCGCGACGGCCACCGCGAGATCTCCGTGATGAACGCGGAAGGCTCCAACCCCATCCGCCTGACGCGGTGAGCACCGCGGCGTCCCGCCCGGACGGCCGCGGATCGCTCAAGGAGCGTCCGCAGCCTCTCCGCCGCCCCCTGGGGCGCGGGCCAGCACGCCGCGCACGTCCCTTCGGCTACTGATGCCGAGCTTGCGGAAGATCTTCTCGGTGTGCCGCGAGACGGTCGACCGGGTGACGGCCAACTCGCGCGCGATCTCGGCGTTCGAGCGGCGCTCGGCCAGCAGCAGTGCCACCTCGGCCTCGCGCTCGGTGAGCCCGAAGCGCCGTCTCAGCTCTTGGCCGTCCGGGAGCGCCGCGCCGTCGGTCTCCACCACCACCACTACCGCGATGGGGGCCGCCGCGGACGGGATCTGGGCCACGCACGTCGGGAAGCGGCGGGCACCGGCCGTTACCTCGTAGCTCCGGGACCCGCTCGGCACCTCCCCGTCGAGCACTGCCTGGGTAATCCGCTGGACCTCCATCCAGAAACCCGCATCGTCGAGCCTCTCCGCCAGCGCCAGGGGTGCGGCGATCACCGGCTCGCTGATCTGTGGCATCGCGTTCGCCTGTCTTTCACTGGTGCCATAAAGCCGACGGCACCCCGTCCCGTCGGCGCCTGCCGTACACCTGTGCCGTTCCACATTGATCGTCCCCCCGCAACACCCCGCGGCCCGCCGCCGCGGCCCGGCCGGCCTCAGTCCGGCTCGAGTGCGGGGGCAGGCGGGGAGGGCGCCGAAGCGGCGGCGAGCGCCTGGTAGTACGCCAGCGCGGCGGGCGTGAGGCCAAAGGCGGCGGCCGCGTCCCGCGCGCCCTGCAGGTAGGCGAGGTGGCCCGGCGTGTACCCGCTGGCCACCTTGCTCAGGGCGTTGGTAGCGTTCGCCGTCGACCCCGGCGCCGGACGCAGGTAGCCGTACGGGTCGAACGCCACCGCGGCGCCGGCCGGGTCGGCCGTCGGGCGCCCCCGGGCTGCGGAGCCGCCGGTGGGCGCACCGGCCGTGTACGCCGAGGCGGCGGTGTACTCCTCCAGGGTGAACTCGCGCCGGCGCCGGTCGCGCTCCAGGTGCTCGATCTTCGTCACCTCGCCCGTGGCCGAGTTGACGGTCACGACGAACTCCTGCGTCCCCGCGGCCGTGCCGCCCGATGCCGCCGGAGGTGCCGCACCGGCTCCCGCCGTGGCCGTGCCTCCGCCCGCACTCCCCGCCGATGCACTCGAACCTGCTCCCACCGCGGCCCC
>DASQLJ010000315.1:0-10511 GCA_035630095.1 Longimicrobium sp. | reverse complement strand
GCCGTCGGGGTCGATGGTGTGGCCCTGGCCGGCGCAGATGTGCGTGGTCGTGCTCATCGCGTGCTCCTCGTGGTCAGCCGTCGGGATCGATCGCGTTGCCCTGTCCCGCGCGGATCCGCGTTGTCGTGGCCATCATCCTCTCCTGCTCAGGGGTGCCGTCGGGGTCGATCCCAGCGCCCTGTCCGGCGCGGATGGGCGTGGTGGTGCTCATCGCGTCACCCGTTGGGGTCGATGCCCGCGCCTTTGCCGGCGGGGAGCTGCGTCGTGGTCTTCATCGTCCGATCTCCATCACCCGTTGGGGTCGATGCCGGCGCCGTGGCCGGCGTGGATTCGCGTGCTCGTGCGCATGGTGTGCTCCGGTTGAGCCGCCGGGGCGGACCGGCCCGCTGTCGTCGGGCGCGGGCCGGTGCGCCCTGGCGGCGGTGTGTCAGCCGTTGGGGTCCACGGAGGCGCCCTGGCCGGCGCGGACGTTCGTCGTCGAGGTCATGTGCCGCTCTCTGGTTGGATGGTGAGTCGTGGGGCTCGCGGGTCTCAGCCGTTGGGATCGATCGATGCCCGGCCGCCGGCGCGAACGTGGGAGAGGGTGTTCACGGCTGTGCTCCTGGTCAGGGCGCGGGTGCGCCGTTGGGATCGAGGCCGGCACCCTGGCCGGCGCGGAGGGAGGCCGCCGCGTTCACGGGTCGCCCATGGGGTCGATGCACGAGCCGGTGCCGCCCATCGGGTCGATCCCCAGTCCGTCGCCGGCACGGAGGGAGGTGGCGGTGTTCATGGCCGCGTGCCGCCCTGGGGGTCGATGCACGTGCCTTCGCCGGCGCGGAGCCGGGTGCGGGTGCTCATGGGATTTCCTCGGCGTGGGAGGTGGGTCGCGAGGCCGGCGCATCTCGCCTGCCCCTACAGGTAGAACGCAGGTGCCGCCTGGCGTTGCACGAGTTTGTGACAGAGGGTGGTGGAGCGGGATGTTTCGTGGTGGGACGAGGACGACCGTACGCTTCCGGGGCGGCGGAGGTAATCCGCCGCCCCGGGCGGCTGGGGCGTCAGGGCGTGCCGTTGCCGTCGATGCGCACCCCGTAGCCGGCGCGGGTGGTGGTGTGCACGTGCATGGTGTGTCTCCTGGTCAGCCGTTGGGGTCCCAGCGCGAGCCGGTGCCCGCGCGGAGCGTGGTGTGGATGGTCATGGCTCTCCCCGGGATCGAGGCCCGGGCCCATCGCGGAACCGGGCGGGGTGGTCGCCGCCACCGCCGCGTCGACGGTGGCGGACGTGACGCGGCCTCGGGTCATCTGCCGCCGAACGGGTCCATGCTCGCGCCTTCGCCCGCGGGGACGCCGCTGTGGATGCTCATCGTCGCGCTCCTCTCGTTGATGTGTGGTTCAGCCGCCGTGCGGGTCGATGCCCGTGCCGTCGCCCGCGGCGACGCCGCTGTGGATGCCCATCGTCGTGCTCCTCTCGGATCGTGGTCAGCCGTCTGGATCGATGCCGGGGCCGTCGCCCGCGGCGAGGGAGGTCCGTGTCTTCATCCGCCGCTCCCGTTGGGGTCCAGGGCGCCGCTGCGCGCGACGCGGACCGCGGTGGTCGTGTGCATGGCTCCGTCTCCTTCGTGTGGGTGGTCAGCCGTCCGGGTCGATGCCGTGTCCCTGGCCGGCGGGCACGTGCGTGGTGGTGCTCATCGCGTGGTCCTCCTCAGCCGTTGGGGTCGATGCCGTGCCCCTGGCCGGCCGAGACGTCCGTGGCGGTGCTCATCGTGTCATCCCCCGTCAACCGTTGGGGTCGATCCCCGCGCCATTGCCGGCACGGATCTGCGTCTTCGCGTTCATCGTCTCGCTCCTTCAGCCGAGGGGGTCGATGCCGGCACCGGCGCCGGCACGGGTGTGCGTGGTCGTCCTCATCTCAGCCGTCCGGGTCGATGGTGCCGCCGCCGCCGGCGCGGACGGTGGTCGTGGTGTTCATGGCGATCACCTGGGGATCGGGTGAAACGAAAGGCCGCGGAAGTGCTGCCTTTCTAATGGTTTGACGATCAGGTCGGGGGTGGAGTTCCGAGTATGTGACGAGGTGCGGCGGGAGAAGACGGCGGTACGCGATTGCGTGACGAGCGGTGGTGCGGATCGGGGAGCGCAGGGGTGGATTGCGATGCGCTGGGCGGGACGCGAGGCGCGGCGGGTCGGTGGATGTCGATGGAAGAACAGGCGGAGGTCGGGCGATGGAGATAGGGCGTACGGCTCGGGCACCGGAGCGCCCGCCCGGACGTATTGGCGGCCGTCAGGGATGGGCGATGACGACGAGGGTCGGCGCGCGGGCGGAGGCCACGCGCCAGGCCACGGAGAGCGTCTCCGGGTCGAGCGCGGCGAAGCTCTCGTCCAGCACCACGGCGTCGGCGTCCTGCAGGAGCGCGCGGGCCAGGAACACGCGGCTGCGTTCGCCGTGCGAGAGCTGCCAGCCGCCCTCGCCCACCATCTGCATCATCCCCGACGGCATGCGGTCCAGCAGCGGGCCCAGGCCGAGCTCGCGGCAGAGCGCCTCGGCCTCGGCCAGGTCGGCGGGGGGCGCGGGCCAGCGGCGGCCCATCAGCAGGTTGAAGGCGAGGGTGCCGGTGAGCACGTGGTTCTCGTGGAACTGCGGTGCCGCGGCCACCCGCCGCCGCCACTCGGCCGCGCCCACAGTCCATCGGTCTAGCCCGCCCAGCAGCAGCGACCCCGCGGCCGGCTCGCGCAGCCCGCAGAGGACCGCCGCCAGGGTGGATTTCCCCGCGCCGCTGGGCCCCTCCAGCAGCACGCGGTCGCCCCGCCGCAGGCTGAGCGACACGCCGTCCAGCACCCGCGCGCCGCCCGGGTGCGCGAAGGCGAGCCCCGCCGCCTCCAGCACGGCGCGGTCGCCGTCCCCGCCGCCGCGTGCCTCCCACGCGCCGGTGGGCTCGGCGCGGGCCGCAGCGCGGAAGAGCGGGCCCACGCGCGTCCACGCGATCGCCGCGTCGGGAAGCTGCAGCAGCGCCGGGCCCAGCCGCGCCAGCGACTGCCATGCCAGCAGCACGCCGCCCAGCGCCACCGCCACGTCCGACACGGCCCCGCCGCGCACGAACGCCGGCACCACGCCCGCCAGCCCCACCAGCAGCCACCCGCGCGCGGCCAGGGACGGCAACCGCGCGGCGGCACGATCCATCGCGGCCGAGAGCGCCAGGTAGCGCTCCAGCTCCTCCTCCTCGCCGCGGTGCAGGCGGGCCGGGTCCTGCTGCGCCAGGCGCGTGCGGTAGCCGGTCATCCGCTCCACCAGCCCGTGCGTCATCTCCAGCCGCGCCGCCGTCCAGCGGGCGCGCAGCCGCCCGTAGCGCGCCGCCATCGCGGCAACCACGCAGAGCCAGGAGGCCAGCGAGAGCGCGTGCATCCACCCGCCGCCCGCAAGCACGGCGAAGGCCAGCGCCAGCTCCACCGCCCCCAGCCCCGCCGCGATCCCGCCCGAGAGCGCGAGCGATTCCATGGCCTCGCTCTCGATCACGGTGCCCAGGAAGCGGCCGGCGCCGTGGTGGCGCACCTCGTCGGGGCGCAGGCGCAGCGCGCCGTCCAGCAGGCGCCGCTTGAGCGCCGCGCCCGCGCGCATCCCCAGCACCCCCTGCCACCAGGTCGAGAGCGCGCGCAGCGGCACCGCCGTCATCAGCGCCAGCGCCCAGCCGGCGAGGCGGCCGCCGTCCACCCGGCCGGAGAGCGCGCCCGCCGCGAGCAGCGCCCACGCGCCGGCCCAGAGCGCGTACTGCAGCGCGTGCACGCCGGCCAGCCGCGGCGCCAGCCCGCGCACCCCCGCGTCCGCCGCCAGCGCGCCGAGCCCGGTGCCGGCGCGCGGGCGCAGCATCCACACGCCCGCGACGCGCCGCGGGCCCAGCCGTTCGGCCAGCAGTGCCGCCGCCGCGCGCTCCCGCCGCCGCGCCGACACCCCCGCGCGTTCCAGGACGCGCTCGACGTCCGGCCGCGCGGCGTGCTCCAGCGGCGCGCAGAGAGCGGCGTGAAGGTGGTCGATGGAGACGGTGCGCGCCCGCCGGTCCGGACCCAGCACGCGCACGCCGCCGCGCGCCCGGCGCACCAGCGCGAGAAAGCGCGCCGCGCCGTCCTCGCCCGGCACGCGCACCAGCGCCGGCGCGCAGCCGCCCAGCATCGCCGCGGCGTCGGCGTACGACGCATCCAGCGGCTCCGCCTCGAGGTCCAGCGGCGCGGCGGCCGCGGAAAGCCAGTGCTCCACCGCGTCGTCGTCTACCATGGACGGGGGAGACGGGAGGGTGCCGGGATCGGCGGCGAGGCCGGCGTGGCGCAGGAGGAGCGAGAGCGCCTGGTCGAGCTCCGCCGCGGGCCAGAGGAGGGGGGCGATGGACATCATGCCGCCTCCGCCGGCCGGCCCGGCGCGAACGGGTTCGCCGAGGCGGCGTCGAGAAGATCACCTTCGACATCATCCTCGTCGTCATCCATGCCGACGACGCCGTGCTCCTCGAGACCTCCATCCGCCAGCCGGATGCGGCGCCACCCACGTGCGTGGTCGAAGCGGGCGCGCACGGCGGCCTCGGCGGCGAGCAGGCGGGCGTAGATCGAGCCGGCGCGGGCGGCCAGGTCGGCCGGCGCTCCGTCCTCGGCGACGCCGCCGTCTTCCACCACCAGCACGCGGTCGAAGCCGGCGGTCTCGCCCACGTCGTGGGTGATGCACAGCAGCGTGGCACCCGCCCACGCGCGCCGCGCCTCGACCAGCAGGGCGTGGCGGCGCTCGCGGTCGAGGCCGCGGAAGGGCTCGTCGAGCACCACCAGCCGCGCGTCGCCACGCAGCCACGCGCGCCCGAAGCGCATGCGCTGCCCCTCGCCGCCGCTCACCAGCGCGCCGCCCTCGCCCAGCGGCGTCTGCAGCCCCTGCGGAAGCCGCCGCACCACGCCGCGCAGCCCGGCCGCGTCCACCGCGGCGCCCAGGCGCGCCAGCGGGCCGGGGGCGGCGCCGTACGCCAGGTTCTCGGCCGCCGAGCGGTTCCAGAGCTGCACCGCGGGGTCGACCCACGCGGTCCGTGCGCGCAATTGGCGCAGCGCGGCGCCGTCCAGCGGCAGGCCGTCCACGCGCACCTCGCCGCGCGCCGGCCGGTGCCACCCCAGCAGCAGCCCCACCAGCGTCGACTTCCCCGCGCCGGACGGGCCGACCACCGCCACGTGCGCGCCGGGCTCGATCACCAGGTCCACGCCGCGCAGGATCTCCGTCCCCGCCGCCTCCACCCGCACGCCGCGCATCTCGATCGCCACCCCACGCGTGACATCGTCGGTAGATGGAACTGCCGGGGCCGCGGCATCTTCATCATCCCCCGTTTCGACGGTCCGCTCCTCCTCCTCGCCCGCATCCAGCGTTTCGAACAGCCGCAGGGCGACGTTGCGATGCACGGGATACTGCCGGATCGCCAGCGCCAGCGACTGTCCCAGCGCCGGCAGTGCGAGCGCCCAATACGCCAGCAGCAGCAGGCTCCCCGACGCGCCCGAGCGCGCCGCGTGCCCCAGGACGATCCACGCCGCCGCGCCGTATCCCACCACTCCGGCGAGCGCGTCCGCCGCGGCGAGGGCGCGGAACAGGCCCAGGCCGGCGCGCGCCCATTCGGCCACGAGCATCTCGTGCTCGCGGCGCACCGAGCGCTCGGCGCTGTGCGCGCGCACGGGGACGAGGCCCAGCAGTGCGTCGAGGTAGAAGCGGCCCAGCGCTCCCTGGTGGCTGCGCACGCGCAGGTCGCGCTCGGCCACGAAGCCGTGCATGGCGAGCGGGAGCGCGACGGCGGCCGCGGCGCCGAGCAGCGCGGGCAGCGCCGCGGCTGGGTCGATCCACGCGATCGCCGCCGTCACGGCCGCCAGCTCGGCCGCCGTGCGGGCGACGCGGGCGCCCACCTCCGGCAGCATGCGCAGGGTGTGGGCGGCGTGCGCGCGCTCGGCCATGTCGCTGGTCAGGCGGCTGTGGAAGTAGCGGTCGCCCAGGCGCGGCAGCTTGCGCAGGAACGCCACCCGCAGCCGCGCATCCAGGTGCCGCCCCATCCGCCGAAGTCCGTGCGCGATCGAGAGATCCGTCGTGAGCAGCACCGCCGCGAGCAGCACCAGCGCCGCGGCCAGCGCGGCGCGCGCGGGCGCCGTCCCCAGCGCGCGGCCGGCATCCAGCAACCCGCGGAAGAGCAGCGCCTCGAGCACCACCCCGCCTGCCGCGGCGACGAGCGCCAGCAGCAGCGTCGCGACGGCCGCCGGCGAGCGAATCCAGCGCGGCGGTGCGACGACGTCGGCGTTCGCGGACCTGCGAGCCGCAGCGACATCCCCATCGCCCACGAGCATCGACAGCAGGCGTCGGCCGGGGGCGGGGGAGCGCTCCGCCAGCGCCGCGCGCAACTCGGGTATGTCGGTAGATACGGGGGATTCGGTCGATTCGAACGCTGTGGCGGATCCGGAAGATTCGGCCGACTCGGTAGATGTAGCGCGCGCGATCCGCCCGCGGACGCGTACGAGGACGGCGCCGCGGAGGAGGAGGCGCGCCTCGCCGTCTTCACCCGGCGGATGGGGGCGCACCATCCAGCTTCCAGCCGGGATCACCTCCAATTCGCCACCTTCCGGCGCGGCGAGGGCATCGTCCAGCAGCGCGCGGAGGGCCCGCGCCGCCTGCGGCCCCCGCCGCACGCCGCCGGCCGCGACGAGCGACGCCGTCAGCCGGGCGGCGGCGTCCAGCGTCGCCATGCCGCGCCACGACGGGTGCGCGGCCGTGTCGCGGATCAGCGCGTCAGCCTGCTCGCCCGCGCCCAGCCGCGCGAGGCGGGCCCGCAGCGCGGCGGTGAACTCGTCGGAGCGCGCCCACGCCGTCCAGGCACCCGCGGGGACGGGGTGCGCGTGGATGTACAGGTCGCGGACGAAGCGGCCGCGCGAGGGGAAGCGGCGGCCGGTGGCGGGATCCATCACCTGCACGCGCCCGCCGGCCGCGCGCCACGCCACCACGAAGTGCGTCATCCCGCCCGGGTTGCGGATGACGACGATGGCCGGGAGCGCGTTCGCCTCGGGGAGGAGCAGGTGGTCGGCGGGGAGCATCACCTGCTCGGCGTCCAGCCCCAGCATCCGCGCGACCGATTCCACCGCGTCGATCGACGTCCCATCCACCCCCGTCTGGCAGGCCTCGCGCAGCCGCCCGTAGGCCACGGGGATGCCGAACCCCTCGGCCAGCGCCTTCAGCGCCGCGGGGCCGCAGTCCAGCGCGGAGCTCTGGATGACCTCCGGCGCCAGCAGCCGCCGCCCCGCGCTCATTCGCCGTCTCCGCGCAGCGCGCGGTCCGCCGCGCCCGCCAGAAGCGAGGCCGGCGTCTCGGCGCCCACGGCGATCTCCAGCGTGCCCGCCAGGCCGTGCTGCAGGGGGATGCCGGCCGGCACGCGCACCACCTCGCACTCCACGCGCACGCGGCCGGCGCGCGGCTCGGCGCCCACGCGGGCCACGCGCGCCAGCACCGTGCCGTAGCGCGTGGGCGGGAACGCGTCCAGCCGCAGCCGCGCCGTCTGCCCCGCGCGCACCCGCCCGACCGCCTCGGCCGGCAGCTCGGCGACGATGCGCATCGCCCCCGCCGGCACCACCTCGGCCACGCGGGCGCCGGCGGGGAGGACCTGGCCCGGGCGGACCGCCTCCACGCGCGCGAGCCGGCCGTCCACCGGCGCGCGGATCGTCTTGCGCTCGATCTCCAGCTCCCAGCGGCGCGCGGCGGCGGCGGCGCGGGCGGCCTCCGCCTCCAGTGCCGCCAGGCTCCCGCGCAGCGCGTTCGCGCGCGCCTCGCTCTCCGCAGCCGCCTGCCGGCCGCGCGCCTCCCCCGCGGCGCCCGCCGAGCGCAGCGCGTCCGCCGCGCTGGCGGCCTGCTCGGCCGCGGCGCGCGCGTTCCCCAGCTCCGCCGTGCTGATGGAGCCGGCCGCGTGCAGCGCCTCCGCCCGCCCCCGCTGCGCCTCCGCCAGCCGCCGCGCCGACTCGGCTTCGCGCACCCGCGCCGCCGCCTCGCCCGCGGAGGCCGCCAGCGCGTCGCGCGTGCGCGCGAGCACGCGCCCCTCGTCGTCCAGCCGCGCCGCCAGCGCCGCGCGTTCTCGCTGGATGGAGACGGCGAGGCCGCGCTCGCGCTCCAGCTCGATACGCTCGGCGCCCGCGTCCAGCACCACCAGCACGTCGCCCGCGCGGACCTCCGCATCCAGCCGCAGCCCCGCGGCCGAGGCCACGCGGCCCACCGCCGGCGCGTCCACCGGGTGCACCGCGCGCCCTGTCTCCACCCGTGCCGCGGCGGAGGCCTCGTACAGCGTGAGCCGCGCGGTCGCCATCCACACCCCCCACGCCGCGACCGCCGCCGCGCCGGCGAGCTGCAGCGCGAGGGCGCCGCGCCCGCTGTCGGCGCGCAGCGCGCGCGTGGTGCCTGCGAAGGGAACGGGCATCGGCGGGACGGTGGGATTGGGGCGGATGCGCGGCGCACGTCCGCGCGCTGCATCAGGAACGCACCGCGCGCGCGACACGCTGACGAGGCTGGGACGGATCGCTGTAAAGAAGGGACGGAGGCACGGCGGGGCGGGGCGGGGGGGATGATCGGATAAGTCATCAGGCATCACGGCTTCCGCGCCCAGCCGCGGCCGACACGGCGTGATACCCGATCACCAGGCACTGTCCGGGAATCACGTTCCCCCATGGTTTCTCACAGAGGCCACAGAGGACACGGAGGAAAACTCTGTGTCCTCCGTGACCTCTGTGAGAGCCAGAACTCAGGCTGGAACCAGAACGATGCCCGGGAATGCGGGATGACCCATCTCCCGAAAGGCCGGAGAGGTGAGGCGGGGTGGATCCAGCGAGGGCGGGGCTCGACGAGTACAGGGTGCTTGCATCACCTGTGGGAGGGACGGCACCGATGTAGCGCGCCCCGGCATGCGCCCGTACTATTCGTGGCCCCTCACACGCGCCCAGCTCTGCTTCCGCAACCCCAACCGAGGCCGCGGATGGTTCTTTGCCGCCAGTGCTCGCACACCACCCGGCTCACCATGCTGAACTGCCCGCGCTGCGGGTATTCGCTGCCGTACTGGCGTTCGCGCCGGTGGCGGGTGCGCTACGAAGGGGGCGGCGTCACCGTGGGCAAGAAGTGCCCGTGGTGCGGACGCACCACCCGGCGGCAGCGCACCCCGTTGCTGCTCAAGCCGATGCGCTCGCTCAGCGGCCAGCGGTGCAGCTACCGCACCTGCAACTGCGGATGGTCCGGGATCGCGTTTCACGAGGCGGCTTCCCGACAGTCCCACCCCTGATCGGCGGATACCGGCCCCGGGGGCCGCGTGGGACGTTGCGAAACAGAAAAGAGAGCGGGGCCGCCTGGTGGCAGCCCCGCTCTTTCGTCCGTCCGGATCCGCCGCGGCGGTCAGTCCGGCAGGCGGATGTTGAGGATGGAGCTCTGCGTGCCACCCTGCGTGCGGATCTGCACCTGCAGCGACACCACGTTGCCGGGCCGCTTGTTGGCCATGGCCGCGCGGAAGGCCGCCACGTCGTTCACCGGCGCGCCGTCCACGGCCACGATGCGCATCCCGTCCTGCAGCCCGGCGCGCGCGGCGGGGCCGTACGGCTGCACCTCGGTGATCAGGATCCCGCCGGTGCCGGTGTAGCCGAGCTGCCGCGCGGCGTCGGGGGTGAGCGGGCCCACGGCCACGCCCAGCCTGCTGGTGCCGCCGTCGGGCTCGGGGGCGGCGGGGGGCGCCTGCGCGGTGCGCTGGGCGGCCTCGTCGGTGGCGGCGGGGGTGAGCGCCACCTTGAACTGCCGCCGCGCCCCGTAGCGCACCACGTCCAGCTTCACCTCGTCGCCCGGGCGGTACGAGGCGATGATGCGCTGGAACTGGCCCACGCGCAGGATCGGCTTGCTGTCCACCGCCACGATCACGTCGCCCTGCTGCAGGCCGGCGCGGCGCGCGGCGCTCCCGGCGGGGAAGTCCTGCGCGACCACGCCCTGGATGCGCTCCAGCCGGTACACCTCGGCGTCTTCCGGCGTGACCTCGGTGATCGACACCCCCAGCGCCGGCCGCCTCACCGCGCGGTAGCGGATCAGGTCGTCGCTGATGCGGCGCGCCAGGTCGATCGGCACCGCGAAGCCGTACCCCGAGTAGTAGCCGGTGGGGCTGGCGATGGCGCTGTTCACCCCCACCACCTCGCCGCGCAGGTTCACCAGCGGCCCGCCCGAGTTGCCGGGGTTGATCGGCGCGTCGGTCTGGATGAAGTCCTCGATCGCCCAGCGGCTCCCCGAGCTCTCGCGCAGGATCGGCAGCGGCCGCCCCTTGGCGCTGATGATCCCCGAGGTGACGGTGGTGCCCAGGTTCAGCGGGTTGCCGATGGCCAGCACCCACTCGCCGATGCGCGCGTTGTCGGAGCTGCCCAGCCGCACGGTGGGGAGCCCCGCCGCCTGCACCTTGATCACCGCGATGTCGGTGAGCGGGTCGCGCCCCACCACGGTGGCGTGCAGGTGGCGGTTGTCCTGGAGGACCACGTTGATCTTCTCGGCCCCCT
>DASQLJ010000314.1:0-6271 GCA_035630095.1 Longimicrobium sp. | reverse complement strand
CCCTGGAGCGTGCGCAACACGGTGGCGGTGGGGAAGATCATGGCGTGGGACCTGGCCGACTGGAACCAGGGGCTCGACCTGCAGCGCGCCGTGGACGCCGTGGGCCCCGCGCTCGCCCGCGACCTGTATCCGCGCTACCCCGAGTGGGGCGCCACCATCCTGGGCGCCGACGCGCAGTGGGCGGGGAAGGGCACCGCCGCCCCGGCCCCGCCCGCCCCCGGCGTCCTCCCCCCGCCGATCGCCCCCGGCGTGCGCCCCCCGCCCGTGCCGGCCGACAGCACCACCGCCGCCCGCGGCGCCGCCGTGCCGCTGCCGCGGATGCCCGCGCTGGCGATGGAACTGCTGGAGGGCGTCTCCTTCACCCGCGCCTCCAACTCCTGGGTGATCGGCGGATCGCGCACGAAGAGCGGGAAGCCGATCCTGGCCAACGACACGCACCTGGCGCTGCGCGCGCCGTCGCTCTGGTACCTGGGCGCCATCCACGGCAAGACGATCGACGCGGCGGGGATGATGATCCCCGGCGCGCCGGCCATCGTGATCGGCCACAGCCGCCGCGTGGCGTGGGGCTACACCAACGCCATGGTGGACGACGTCGACTTCTTCGTGGAGCAGCTCGACCCCGCCGACAGCACGCGCTACCGCACGCCCGAGGGGTGGGCGGCGTTCGAGACGCGGGCCGAGACGATCCGGGTGAAGGGGGCCCCGCCGGTCGTCCATCGCGTCCGCGTGAGCCGGCACGGCCCGGTGCTGAGCGACGTGGACGAGCGGGTGCCGGGGAAGGTGGTGGCCATGCGCTGGACCGCGCAGGACGCCAGCACCGAGATGACGGCGCTGCTGGGGATGAACCGCGCGGCGAGCGCCGGCCAGTTCATGCAGGCGCTGCGCGGCTTCAACAACCCGCACCAGAACGTGGTGTTCGCCGACGTGGACGGGAACATCGGCTACTGGATGGGGGGCCGCGTCCCCGTGCGCCGCGGCGGCGACGGCATCCTCCCCGTCCCCGGGTGGACGGGCGAGGGCGACTGGACCGGCTGGCTCGGCTTCGACCAGCACCCGCACGCGCTGAACCCGGCGGCCGGCTTCATCGTCACCGCCAACAACCGCCAGCTCCCGGCGGCGAGCGGGTATCCGCACGCGCTGTCCAGCAACTGGGCCGAGCCGTACCGCGCCCAGCGCATCACCGCGCTGGTGCAGGGCGCCCGCGGCCTCACCGCGGCCGACGTGGCGCTGCAGCAGATGGACGTGCGCGACGAGCTGGCCGTGCGCCACAAGCGCTTCGCCGTGCGCGCGGCCCGGCTCGCCGGCGACAGCGCCGCCGCGCGCGAGCTGGGCGCCTGGGCCGGCGACGCGTCCACCCGGTCGCACGCGGCCGCGCTCTTCTACGTGTGGCTCGAGAACCTGCGCCGCCGCATCGGCGACGACGAGTTCCGCGGCAAGCCGGTTTTCTTCCCCCGCAGCGCGCTGGAAGCCGTGCTGGAGCGCGGCGGCGGCGCCTGGGTGGACGACGTGGGCACCGCGAAGACCGAGACGCTGGACGAGCACCTGGCCGCCGCCATGCGCGACGCGGTGAAGGCCGTGGGCGCGAAGACGTGGGGCGACCTCCACGTCACCCGCATCGAGCACCCGCTGGGCGCGGTGGCCGCGCTGAACCACGGCCTGGGGCTGAACATCGGCCCGTTCCCCAACGGCGGGTCGGGGAACACGGTGAACGTGGCGGGCTACAGCGGCCGCAACCCGCCGCCGTTCGTCAACCGGTACGGCCCCAGCCAGCGCCACGTGGTGGACATGGGCGACGTGGACGGGCAGGGCGGCTTCGTGATCCCCACCGGCCAGAGCGGCGTGCCCACCTCGCGCCACTACCGCGACCAGACGCCGCTGTGGCGCGCGGGCCGGCTCTGGCGCATCCCGCTGGACCGCGGCCAGGCGCAGGCCCGCCGCGTGAGCCGCCTCGTCCTGCGCCCGCGGTGAGCCGATGCCCCTGATGAAGTGCCCCAGGTGCGGCAGCCAGATGACGATCGGCTACCTGCTCGACCAGGGGCAGGCGGCCCAGGCCGCCGAGTGGATCGAGGGTGAGCCCGAGAAGCACTGGCTCACCGGCCTCAACTTCAAGAACCGCCGCCGCTTTCCGATCACCGCCGACCGCTGCGAGCGCTGCGGGTTCCTCGAGCTCTACGCGTGAAGGCGGGGATGAGGGTGCGCTCCGGCTGCCCCGCGGGGCCCCCTCCCCGCGCCTTGGAGCGCTCGCCCTCCCCCGCTTCGCGGGAGAGGGTGGTGGGTTTCGCGTGGCCTGCGACCCTCCGCGCACACGAAGTCTCCCGAGCGCCGGGTGCCGGCCCCCACAACCTCTCCCGGAACGGGAGAGGTGGACGGCCTAAGCCGGCCGGAGAGGGCGCGATGCCGCGGATTGGCACGACGGATTGAGCGCGCCGTGATCCGCGTCCGCCATGGTGGCCGACACGGAAAAGCCCCCGCCGCGAGCATGCGCGGCGGGGGCTTCTTCGTCGTCCTGCGTCGGGCGTTAGCGCCCCTCGGAGCGGATGCCGATGGGCATGGGGACGCGCACCCAGTAGTCTCCCGGGCGGGTGGCGCCCACCGCGGCGCCGGTGAGGGTGCTGGCGCCGGTCAGCGGCAGTCCCAGCACCATGGCGCTCGTGCTGGGGCTGAAGATGCAGTCGTCGCAGTCGCTCCCCCCCGCCTTCAGCGCGAGGACGAAGAGGCCCGTGGCCGTGGCGCCGCCCAGGAAGCCCCACACCGCGCCGCGCAGCGCCCCGTTGGTGGGCGAGCGCCGGCGCGTGGCCAGGTCGATGTGGCGCACGTACACCAGCGGCACCGTCAGCCGCTCGGTGCCGCGCAGCACGGTGATGTCGGCGCTGTCCACCGCCGTCAGCTCGCCCACCAGCGTGCGCGGCTCCAGGAAGTGCTGCACCACGCGGATGCGCGCCAGCGAGTCGAGCTGCGTCACGCGCGGCGCCGCCGGCTGCGCCGCGGCGGCGGTGGCGATGGGCAGCAGGGCCAGCGCGGCGAAAATCGATCGTCTCATGAACGTCGTGCTCCGCTCGGTGTTTGCGGGAGACCACTGTCCAGCGGATAGAACGTACCGCATCCGTTATTCGGACGCACGCTTTTCGTCGGGCGGGGGAAGCACCACGCGCATCGCGCCGCGCGCGATGCGGTAGTGGAACGGCGCCGGCATCCGCAGCGTCTCGCCGTCCACGGCCAGGTGCGCCATGCGCCGGGGCATCACGATGGTGCACTCGTCCACCAGGAACGCGTCCACCTGCGGCCGCAGCGACACGGCGGCGATCCCCCGCGCCGCGGCGGCCACGGCCAGCGCGGTGAGCCGCGCCACCGCCTTCCCCTCCACGGCGATCACCTGCAGCCCGGGCTCCCCGTTCTCCACCCGGCCGCCGAAGGTGGGGAAGCGCGTCTCTCGCTCGCCCACGCCGATGAACACCAGCGCCGTGCGGTAGCTGCGCACCTCGCCCTCCACCCGTATCTGCACGCGGAAGCTGTGCAGCCGCACCATCATCCGCAATCCCGACAGGAAGCTGGCCAGCCGGTACGGCACCCAGCGCTCCAGCCGGTCGCGGCGGCGCACGAAGCCCACGTACGCGCCCACCGAGCTGGTGTTCAGGAACGCGCGGTCGTTCACGAACCCCAGGTCCACCGGCCGCGCGCTCCCCGTCGCCGCCAGTTCCAGCGCCTCGGGGAGCTCGGTGGGGATGCCGTGGTCGCGCGCGAAGTGGTTCAGCGTGCCGCCGGGGAGCACCGCCAGCTCCACGTCCGCCTCGCACGCCGCGGCGGCGGCCGCGGCCACGGTGCCGTCGCCGCCCGACACCAGCACGCGCCGCGCGCCCGCCTCCACCTCGCGCCGCACGGCCTCCGTCACCCCGCCGGCATCCACGTCGCGCAGCACGAAGCGCGGGTCGGCGCGGATCAGCTCGATCGCCTGCTGCCCCTGCCCCGAGGCGGGGTTGGCGAAGGCGGGGATGGGGCCGCCGGTGCGTGCAGGTGCGTGGGGCAAGGCCCGCCGCCGGGTACAGGTGTGGCCACGTGGGATGTCGATGGATTTCGAAGCACGGATCGCGCCGCGGGGCAGGGGGAGTGCGAAAGCGGCGAAAGTGCGAAGGGGCGAAAGTGCGAAAGTGCGAAAGTGCGGAGGGGCGATGGATACCGGCGTACTCGACGGGTTGTGTGCGATACCTCGGCGTCGCGCCCTCTCCGGCCGGCCTCGGTCGTCCACCTCTCCCGTCCCGGGAGAGGTTGTGGGGCTGCCACCCGGCGCTCCGGAAACTTCGCGCGCACGGACGGTCGCAGGGCGCGCCGGCTCCCACCACCCTCTCCCGCGAAGCGGGGGAGGGCGAGCGCTCTCAGGCGCGGGGAGGGGGCCGCGCGGGGCAGCCGGAGCGCACCGTCACCTCAGCGGGCGGCGGTTCAAGCGCGGGCGGGCCTCGGCGCGGGCTCGCGCTGAGCCGCGCGCCGGGTGACCGCCACGTACCCCGCCACCCCGATCGCCACGATCAGCAGGCTGATCACCTGCGCCACCGTCAGCGCGCCCAGGAAGCGGTCGTCCTTGGCGCGGAAGATCTCCACGATGAAGCGCTCCACGCCGGACAGCGCCAGCCAGATGAACCAGATCGCGCCCGGCACGGCGAAGCGGTGCCGCAGCTTCCAGATCAGGAAGAAGATGGCCAGCGACATGAACATCTCGTAGAGCTGCGTGGGGTGCACGGCCATCACCACGCTGTCGGGCACGTTATCCGGCACGCGCACGCCGAACGCGCGCAGGTTGCCGGCGGTGCTCGGCGGCGCGCCCTGCGGAAAGGCCATCCCCCACGGCTGGCTGGTGGGCCCGCCGTAGTCGTCGCCCACCAGGAAGCACCCCAGCCGGCCGATCGCGTAGCCCACCGCCATCGCCGGCGCGATCCCGTCGGCGAAGGTCAGGATCGGCAGCTTGAGGCGGTGCAGGCGCCACAGGATCGCCAGCGCGGCCAGGATGAAGCCGCCGTACCACACCAGCCCCGAGCGCGACAGGATCATCCCGCGCGGGTCGGCCACGGTCTGCTGCCAGTTCAGGATCAGGTAGTAGATCTTGGCGCCCAGGATGCCGAAGATCGCCGCCCAGCCGGCCAGGTCCCACGCCTGCTCGGGGTCCTGCCCCTTACGCTTGAGCTCCTTCCCCAGGATCCACCCGCCGGCGACGAACGACAGCGCGACCATCACGCCGAACGAGGTGACGGTGAAGCCGCCGATTCTGAACAGGACTGGGTACATGGAGACTGCGCGGTTGAAGTCGAGTCGCGGCCGGACGGGACGATCTGTTTGCGGAGAAACGCCGGCAATCTTGAAAAGTTACGTTGCCCCATCCTCCGGGTAAAGCCTCGCCCCCCGCGGGCGAGCAGGTCCGAGCCCCCGCGCGGGCAGAGCCGTCGACCGCTGACGATCGCCGCCGGCCGGCAGCGCCGACGCGAAACGGGGACGGAGCACGCCGTGTGCTCCGTCCCCGTTCGCATCAACCGCACGTCCTCCCGGTCCTGGTGGAAGTAGGCGCCGAAGGATTGTAAGAGCCGCTCGCGTGGCGCGTCCCGATCGTCCGCCGGCTGCAACGCGCGCTCTCCCCCGTCCAACGTCCCCTCTCCCCCGCCGTTCGATCCGTTCAGTCGAACATGTCCCACGCCGCACCCAGATCCTGCTTGCTGTAGACGCGGAACGCCGTCAGCGTGTTGGTCCGCTCGATCCCCTGGATCTGTGCGATCTCCTCGGTGACGATCTCGGCGATGCGGTCGTACTCCTTCACGCGCACGATGGCGATCAGGTCGTAGTCGCCGGACACCGAGTAGACCTCGGCCACGCCGTCGATGCCGGCGATGCGGCGCGCCAGCGCGGGCACGTCGCCGGGCACGGCGCGGATCAGCACCACGCAGGCTACCATCTGGCTCATGCTTGGATCACCGGGTTGGACGTTGCTGTAACCGCTTTGGAACGGCGGGTTTGGGCGTGTCCCCGCTGCGCGGGGCCGGGCTGCGCGCTGCGTAGGGCACGATACAACTGTGCCCTACGCAGCCGGGCCCACGGCGGCCCGCCCGGGCTTCGTCTCGACGGAGGTGACGGTGCGGGCGGGCCGCCGCGTTCTGAGCAACCGGGATGATGCTTGACACATCAGACCGGGAGGATGGTTGACACATCGAGGGCTTCCCCAGCCCTCACGAAGTTCCTTTTTTCAGCTTTTCGCTTTAGCCAAACCCATTGGGTTAGCCGGAAAAAGTGAAGG
>DASQLJ010000313.1:0-14229 GCA_035630095.1 Longimicrobium sp. | reverse complement strand
CCACATCAGGTCGAGCCCGTAGAAGTAGTTGTTCACCAGCCAGCGGTCGCTCTCGAACACGTCCGCGTCCTGCGGCAGCTTCGAGGGCATGTACTGCCCGTTCAGGCGCAGGCCGAACGTCGGGCTGAGCCAGAAGGTGGTGCCGAGGCCGAAGATCGGGGCGACGCCGGGCGAGAACCCGTTTTCGCCGATCGTGAACCAGGCGGTGCTGAAGGCACCGCCGGCCGACACGGCGATGTCGAACTGGGGGGCGGTGCGGACGACCATGTCCTGCGCTGTCGCCTGCCCCGCTGCCCCTGCGGCCAGCACGGCCGCAAGTGCACACGTCGCGACTTTTTTCATCGCTTTCTCCAATGGAGGGGTGAAACGCACGCTCGCTCCCTTCACACAAGGGATAAGAGCCGTACATCGCCGGAGGGCATATACAAGAAAAATGCCACGTTTTCGCAAAAGGGCCCACAGCGGCGTACAGGGAGACGTGGCCTGCTTCCTAAGTTTCACCCTGCTAACCAGTTCGAAAGTTTCCCACATTCACGCGATTCGCGAACACCGCGCCCCGCCGCACGAGTCCACCCGCGCAGCCCCGCCGATGTGCTCACGATTCGACACGCATTTCTGCGCCACATTGGCACCGAAATGGGGCATCCATGTCTCTGCCTGAATTGCAGGCATCGGCGCAGTACGGCGGTGCGACACCCCGGCATGACTCCGCCGGACCGCGAGCGCACAAGCGCGCGGACGCGCGTCCGAGGGTGGAATGGAAAAATTCGCATGCGAATTTGCGCGCGCGCCGGATCGCTGCGCGGCCTCGCCCTCCGCCGGGCCGCGGACGCCAGCTCCGGCGTCGCGCAAACGCAGAAGGGCGCCCCCTTTCGGGAGCGCCCTCCTCGGATCCGGGCTTCAGCCGGCCGTGAGCCGCGGCATCAGCCGCGGACCGCGCCCGCCTTCCGCTCGATCTGGTACGGCTGGAACTCGCAGCGCGAGCCGACCGGGATGTAGATCACCTCGGGCGCCGCCGCGTTGGCGGTGGGCTCCGCGAAGACCGGAACACCCTCGAACGTACCGGCGCTGTTCACGTCGGTGGCACCGAGCACCCGCGGCAGGCCGTACTTCACGTAGCGGTGGCCGTTGACCGTGATGGGCTCGTTGTTGATGTACCACGTGGCGCTCTGCGCGTACGCCTCGGCCGCCGGCAGCCCGGTGGTGTCACCCGTGGCCGGGTTGTACGTGGCCGTCACGTTGCTGAGCTGGCCGTTCTGCACCGTGCAGACCGTCACCGTGGTCGACACGTCCGCCGGCGGGGGCGGAGGCGGCGGCGGCGGCGGGGGCGGCGGCGGCGGGATGATGGCCGGCGGCGGCGGGATGATGTTCCCGAAGCCGAGCTTCAGCCCCAGCACCGCGTACGGCGTGAACGCGAACTTGTCCTCGGCGTTCTGGGCGTTGTCCACCACGTGCGCCGGCGAGTCGTAGCCGTGCACGCCGCCCTCGAGGAAGATCCCCAGCCCCGAGCCGAGCGGGAACAGGTCGAAGCCGAGACCGGCCTCGGCCTGGCCCACCGTCGCGCGGGTCGGCGTCGCCGGAAGGCAGACGCCGTTGGCCACGGTGCCCGCGTAGTTGATGCATCCGCCCGGGCCCGCCGGGTTCGACGTCATGCCACCGCCGCCCAGGAACACGTACATCGAGCTCATCAGCCCGCCGTTCGACCAGAACATCGGCCGCCACATCAGGTCGAGCCCGTAGAAGTAGTTGTTCACCAGCCAGCGGTCGCTCTCGAACACGTCCGCGTCCTGCGGCAGCTTCGAGGGCATGTACTGCCCGTTCAGGCGCAGGCCGAAGGTCGGGCTGAGCCAGTAGGTGGCGCCGAGACCGAAGATCGGGGCGACGCCGGGCGAGAACCCGTTGTCGCCGATGGTGAACCAGGCGGTGCTGAAGGCGCCGCCGGCCGACACGCCGATGTCGAACTGGGGCGCGGTGCGACCCAACGTCATGTCCTGGGCCGACGCGTGCCCCGCCGCGCCCAGCGCCAACAGCGACGCCGCAACGGCGGATGCGAGCGTTCGTCTCATGAGTCCTCTCCGAACCAGGTGATGGGCTCCCGTTCCCGTCATCTCGCGCTTTCCCGGGAGCCCGCAACACACATTCCCGACCACACACGGCACCTGCTTCCGGGGAGCCTGCCGGGCTCGGCCTCCCCCACACCCTCGATCCTCCCCTGGGTGGTACACCTCCTTCCGATCGGGCGCGGCCGGTCAGGGCCCGCGGGTGGACAGGGCAGCCAGAACTGCTCCGAGAACACCTCCGTATACCGCGTATCCCGCGACCAGGGCCACGGGAGTGGCGCGCCCCCAGTCCAGCCCGAAGCGCCCGGGCGGCGGGACACGGCCCATCTTCACGCAGCGGTCGGCCCGTGCCAGCAGGGGAAGGGCTGCCGCGACAAGAAACCCGAATACGCCCCCGATCGCAAGCCCGGTCCCCCACCCGGGGCCGCCCACGCCGCGCAGCACCCCCGCGCAGAGCGCGGCCAGCAGCGTGGCGTGCAGCAACAGGAAAAGCCCGAGCCCGAGCGTTTCCGTCATCGGGAGGCGGGGGTCGTCATAGACGAGGCAGCCAAGCTGGCCCGTGGCGCTCAGCCGGGTGAGGCCGAGGGTGCGAAACACCCACATCACGCCCGCCGCGAGCACCCCCGCGACGAACCCCGCCCACACGATCCCACCCCAACTTCCCCCCATGCCCCTCCTCGGCCGGCGCGCGGGGCAGTGCAGCCCCCGCGCAGGTGCCGGCTCGCTTCGCGTGCGCGCTTGCGGCCCGTTCGATCGCGATCCCGTAAGGAATAGGCAGTCGTGGTGCCGAACGCCAGCATTTCGTGCATCAAGATACCGACGAGCGCCCCGGTGCGCACGTCACGTCCACCCTTTGCGCGGCCCCCGGGGCCGCGCGCGGCTCAGGCCGCCGTGCTCGCGGCCACCGGCGCGCCCTGCTCCAGCGGCGGCAGCTCCGCGTCGGCCACGCGCCGCAGCGCGCGGTTGAACACCACGTCCGACACGCCCTCGGGGACGGTCATGATCTCGAGGTACAGGTCCACCGCCTCGTGCAGCGGCACCTCGGCCGAGAGCGAGCGGGCGAACTCCAGCGCGTTGGCCACGTGCTGCTCGAAGAGGTCGTCCTCGGCGCGCGCGGCCGCCAGGTTGATGCGGTGGCGCAGGTCGTCGTGCACGCGGCCGCGGATCCGCCGCCGCACGCGCGAGAACACGGCGTCGAAGCGGCCGCCCTCGCCGGGCGTGGGCCTGCTGCGCGCGTCCTCGCGGTCGGCGGCGTCGTCCTCCAGCAGCGTCACGCCGTCGCCGCCGCCGGGGCCGGGCCCCGACACCAGGCCGCGCCGCCCCAGGTCGGCGAACGCGCGGCTCCCCACGTTGCGGGCCTGCTCGGGGTTCAGCCGCAGGATACGGGCGTAGATGTCGAGCGCCGCGTCGAAGGGAACCTGGTCGCTGACCAGCTCCACCAGCGCGAGCACGTGGCGAACGTGGGTGTCGAGCAGTTTTTCCTGCGCCACCGCGGTGGCAAGGTCCGTCTGACGCTGCATCGCGCGCGACGTGTTCCGAGTGAGGGCCACGGGTCGAGTCCTCCGAACGGTTTGGGTGCGCGGCCGAAATCAACCTGCGACGGGGCGCGCAAAGGTCCGCCGCCGCGCCACGCCGGGCGCAAGTTCCATTCCCGGTGGGATGTAGATGTTTTCCGGCGCCGCGCGTGCTACCACGCGCGTAGCAGGTGTGGCCGGTTTGCTGTCCTCGACCACGTCGGGCGACGTTGCACGCGGATCGATCGAAACGGCGGGACGTCGGGTTGATTCCATCCGTGCCCGGCACCGTCCCGGTTCCGACGCTGGGTCGATCCCGAATCCAGCATAAGGTCTCGCCCCCGACAGTTCTTGGTAGAAAGCGAAGCGGGCCGCCTCCACGTGGGAAGGCGGCCCGTTGCGTACGGCCCTGTCGCGCCGTCGGTTACGGCTGCGCCGGCGGCGTGGCGGGCGCGGTGGCCGGCGCGGGCGTGGCGGCCGGGTTCGCCGCGGGGGCGCCGGCGTTGGCGGTGGCCGGGTCGTTGCCGCCCTGCGTGGCGGCGGGGGCCGGCGCGGACGGCGAGTTGGCGGCGCCCGGCGCCCGCGGCTGCGCGCCCTGCGTCACCCCGGGGATCGCCTGGGCCGGCCCGGCCGGCGCCGCGGGCGCGCCGCCCTGCAGCCCCTGGCGCAGGATCGACGAGGGACGCTCCGGGCGCGACGAAAGGATCGACAGCACGAAGGCGATGGCCACGAAGAGGCCGCCGGCCCACCACGAGGCCTTGTGCAGGATGGTGGTGGCCTGGCGGCTGCCGAACAGCGTGTCGGTGCCCGCGCCGCCGCCCATGGCGGCGAGCCCGCCGCCCTTGCCGGACTGCAGCAGCACCACGGGGATCAGCACCAGCGCGTCGAGAATGAGCAGAACCAGCAGAAGCGTGAACACGAAGGCTTCCGGTCGTCAGGAGGGTTAGCGAAGGGCCGTAAAGCCGTTAAATCTAGCAGGATGCGGCGTTCCGTCAACCGCCCGGGGCACGGCCGCGCGCGTCCGGCGGCCCCGCGGCTCCCCGCCGCCGGGCACCGTCCGCCCCGAACCCGCGAGGGGTCAGGCGCCCATCGCGCGCAGGCCGTCGCGCGCGATGCGGTTGTGCTCGTCCACGAAGATGAAGGCGGGGCGGTAGCGCGCCATCTCCTCCTCGTCGTACTGCGCGTAGCTGATCACGATCACCTTGTCGCCCGGGTGGGCGAGGCGCGCCGCGGCGCCGTTCAGGCAGATCTCGCCGCGGCCGGGAACGCCCGGGATCACGTAGGTCTCGAAGCGCGCGCCGTTGTTCACGTTCACCACCGCGACCTGCTCGTACTCCAGCAGGTCGGCGGCTTCCATCAGCACGGGGTCGATGGTGATCGACCCCACGTAGTTCAGATCCGCACCGGTCACGGTGGCCCGGTGGATCTTCGACTTGCACATGGTGCGAAACATGAGTCGATCCTCTGGGCTGTTCGTCGTGGCCTGATCAGGGGAGCAGCGCGTTGTCGATCAGGCGCGTGCTCCCCACCCGCGCCGCCACGGCCAGCAGCGTGCCGTGCGCGGCCTCTCCAACCGGCGCCAGCGTGTCGGGGTCGGCGACCTCGGCGTACTCGGGCTCCACGCCCGGCGCCGAGATGCCGCTCCACAACGCGCCGCGCAGCACCGCGGCGTCGCGCTCGCCGGCGGCGTACATCTCCCGCGCCTTCCCCAACGAACGAGAGAGCGCCAGCGCGGACGCCCTCTCGTGGGCCGAAAGGTACACGTTCCTCGAGCTCATGGCGAGGCCGTCGGCCTCGCGCACGATCGGCGCGACGTCCACCCGCACCGGCAGGTCCAGGTCGGCGACCATGCGGCGGATCAGGCTGGCCTGCTGCCAGTCCTTCTGCCCGAACACCGCCACGTCGGGGGTGAAGATGCCGAACAGCTTGGCGACCACGGTGAGCACCCCGCGGAAGTGGCCGGGGCGGTTCCCCCCGTCCAGCCGCCCGCCGATCTCGTCGTCGGGGAGCACGCTCACGCGCGGCTGGCCGTGGGGGTACATCTCGCCCGCCGGCGGGGCGAAGACGAGCTCCGTCCCCCGCTCCCCCGCCAGCGCCAGGTCGCCTTCCAGGTTGCGCGGGTAGCGGTCCAGGTCTTCGCCGGGGCCGAACTGCAGCGGGTTGACGAAGATGGACATCGCCACCGCGTCGGCCGCCTCGCGCGCGCGGTCGACCAGCGACAGGTGGCCGGCGTGCAGGTAGCCCATGGTGGGCACCAGCCCCACGCGCTTCCCCTCGGCGCGGCGGGCCGCCACCCAGGCGCGCACCTCGGCGCGGGTGCGCACCAGCGTCACCCCGGCGCGGGCGGCGACCGCCTCCACGGCGGGTTCCAGGACGCCCGTGCTCATGCGAAGGTGTGCTCGGCGGCGGGGTACCCGCCGTCCTTGACCGCCCGCACGAACGCCCCGCACCCCGCCTCGGCCGCGTCGCCGAGCTCGGCGAAGCGGCGCAGGAACTTCGGGTTGAAGTCGCGGTTCAGCCCCAGCGCGTCCTGCAGCACCAGCACCTGGCCGTCGCACCCCACCCCCGCGCCGATGCCGATGGTGGGCACCGAGAGCGAGGCGGTGATCTCGGCCGCCAGGTCGCCGGGGAGGAGCTCCAGCACGACGGAGAAGGCGCCGGCGTCTTCCACCCGCCGCGCCTCGTCGCGCAGCCGGCGGCGGTTCTCCTCGTCCCTCCCCTGCACCTTCACCCCGATGGCGTGCACCGACTGCGGGGTGAAGCCCAGGTGCCCCATCACCGGGATCCCGGCGTCCACCAGCGCCCGGATCGTGGCGGCGATGGCCGGGGTGCCGCCCTCGAGCTTCACGGCGGCGGCGCCGGTCTCCTGCAGCACGCGCCCGGCGTTCCTGAGCGCGTCCTCGGTGGAGACCTGGTAGGTGAGGAAGGGAAGGTCGACCACCAGCAGCGCCCGCTCGACCCCGCGGCGCACGGCGCGCGCGTGGTGGATCATGTCGCCCAGCGTGACGGAGAGGGTGGTGTCGAGGCCCATCACCACCTGCCCCAGCGAGTCTCCGACCAGCACGACGTCTACCCCCGCGCCGTCGACGATCCGGGCGAAGAGGTAGTCGTATGCGGTCAGGACGGCGATCTTCTCGCCACGCCGCTTCATTTCGCGGAGGTCGGGCACGGTGACCCTCCGCACGCCATTCCCGCGTTGTGTGGACATTTCCCAGGCTCCGGGGCCCGGCCGCGCGAACTGCTGCGCCGGGCCGAAACGATGTCCGTGATGCGGGTTGACGTGCCGGAAAATTATCCGGAAGTTCCCCGCGTGTCAAACGTTCGCTTCGACCCGCCGCTGGTGCGCGCCCTGGCCGCCGAGCTGGGCGCCCTTCTGCACGGGCGCCTGGCCCACGCCGCGCCCATCTTCGACAGCGACCTCTCGGCCACGCTGCTGCTGGACCGCGGGCAGGCGCTGCGCTGGGACCTGCACCCCACGCGCGGCTGGGTGCGCCTGGTGCCCCGCCCGCCCGAGATGGAGTCGCGGCCGGCGGACACGCGCATCGTGCGCGTGGCGGCGCCCGACGACGAGCGGCTCCTGCGCATCGACCTGCACGAGGGGAACCGCTTCCGCGGCGGCACGCGCGCGCTCGTCCTGGAGTTGCACACCAACCAGTGGAACGCGCTGCTGGTGGACGCGGCCGACCGGCGCATCGTGTCGCTGCTGCGCACGCGCGCGGCGGGGGGGCGCGTCCTGCGCTCGGGCGAGGTCTACCAGCCGCCGGAGCCGCAGCGGCGCTTCGGCGGGGATGCCGCTGCGGTGGACGCGGCGCGGGCGGAGTGGACGGCTCGCCTGGGCCGCGTGGCGCCGGCGGAGCGGCGGGTGGAGTTGCTGCGGCACTTCGCGGGGACGAGCCCGATCAACGCCGCCGCGGTGCTGGGCTACGCCGCGGCGAGCGACGACGCGGCCGCGCTCGCGGCGGCGTTCGAGCGCTGGTGGGCGATGCGGCACCGCGCCGCGCCGGAGCCGGTGCTGCTGGAGACAAAGGCCGGGCTGCAGCCGTATCCTCATCCGCTGGACGGCGTGTCCTTCCGCCCCGTGGCGTCGCTGTTGGCCGGGTTCGAGGCGGCGTCGCAGGCGGAGACGGTCGACGCCACGCAGCGCGACCTGACGCCGCTGCTGAACCGCGCGCGGCGGCGGCTGGCCGGCGTGCGCAAGCGCATCGAGGCGCTGCGCGAGCAGGAGGCGAAGGTGGGCGAGGGGGCACGTCTCCGCGCGCGCGCCGACCTGCTGCTGGCGCACCTCGCCCGCATCCAGCCCGGCGCGATGCGGGTGACGGTGTACGACGAGGAGGGCCGCAAGCTGAAGCTGCCGGTGGACCCGGCGCTGCGGCCGATGGAGAACGTGGAGCGGATGTACGACGACGCTGGCCGCCGCTCGCGCGCCGAGGCCAAGCTCCCCGAGCTGATGGCGCGGGCGACGACGGAGGAGACACGCTGGGCGTCTGCGATCGCGGCACTGGAGGCGGGCGAGGTGCCTGCGTGGGTGGACGCGGCGCTGACGCGGGCGGAGGCGAAGCAGCAGCCCGGCGGCGGCGGGACGAAGGGGCCGCGGCTGCCGTACCGCGTCTACCGCACCTCGGGCGGGCTGGAGGTGCGCGTGGGGAAGACGTCGAAGGACAACGACGTGCTCACCTTCCGCCACGCCGCGCCCGACGACGTGTGGATGCACGCGCGGCAGGTCCCCGGCTCGCACGTCATCCTGCGCTGGACGGAAGACGGCGCGCCCCCCGCGCGCGACCTGGAGGAGGCTGCGACGCTGGCGGCGCTGCACAGCAAGGCGCGCTCGTCAGGCACCGTCGCGGTGGACTGGACGCGGCGAAAGCACGTCCGCAAGCCACGCGGGGCCCCACCCGGCCGCGTGATGGTGAGCCACGCGAAGACGGTGTTCGTCGCGCCGGACGCGTCGACGGAGGAACGGATGCGGGAGGGGATGGAGTCTGCAACGTGATCCGGCTAGCGAGGGCGTGTCACGCTGAGCTTTGACTGGAGGAACGAGGTACGGTCAGCGCGATTGTCTGCTTCCTCCATTTGTTTTAGAGCGACAGACCGCCTCCTGTCCCCACTACCTGAGCGGGACAATACGAGAATCGAGGCAAGTCGGCGCGAGAGACTGGCAAGGGCAGACAAGAGGAAAGCACCCGGCAACTTGCGCCACCTAACAAGACGTGTCTTATTTCGATTCCTGCTGGGCTCCTCCACTGGCCTCCGTCGTCAATGGTCTCTGGCTTCTCCCTCACATGACTTCCGCATCTCAAGCCGCGCACGAAGCGATTACCACGGCGAGGCAGACTGGCGCGATCACGCTCGACCTGAGCGAGATGGGCCTTTCTGAATGGCCAAATGCGCTTGGAGACTTTGTTGAGCTCGAGTGGCTGGATCTCAGCGGCAATGTGCTCACCGACCTGCCCGAGGAAATCGGAGAGCTCACTCGACTTACGCGCCTCGACCTCGGCGGCAACCTGCTCACGCGGCTCCCGACTACGCTTGGCAATCTCAAGTCGCTCACCTCCCTAAACGTACGCGGCAATGCGCTGACGTTACTCCCACCTTGCATAGGCGCACTTACAGAGCTGCGTCGACTCGACGCAAGCGAAAACCGTCTGGAAGGAGTTCCATCCGAGATCGGCGAGCTGGCGTCCCTTACTACACTCGACCTGAGTTCGAACACGCTTGTCGAGTCACCCGCCTCGATCGGCAAATTGCGATCTCTCACGGAGCTTCAGCTTCAGCAGAACCGGCTTTTGAATCTGCCTTCAACCGTCGGGAATCTGCGGTCACTACACCACCTGAACATTTCCAAGAACCAGATCACGGCCCTACCAGACGAGATCACGTCGCTCCGCAACCTGACGCACCTCATCGCGAGCCATAACCTGCTGATGAGTATCCCACTCGAAACGGGCTCACTCGCGGCACTAACGGAACTGCATCTCAACAACAACCTGATCACTCGCCTGCCCACTACGCTCGGAGCGTTGCGGCATCTCGAGGTACTCGACTGCTCGTCGAACCAAATAGAAGACCTCCCAGCTTCGATTGGGTCGCTCACCGCACTCATAGACCTCGACTTGAGCAGCAATCAACTCACGATCCTTCCGATCAGCATCGGGAATTTGTACCGGCTCGCCACACTTAAACTTGTCGACAACCCGCTCCCGTTGCCACCCGAGATCATCCAGCTCTCAAGCGAACCCCTCACACTCACGAATTATTATCTACAACATCTTCAGGGTGAAAGCCGCCCGCTCAACGAAGCGAAGTTGCTCCTAGTGGGTGAGGGCAGCGTGGGAAAGACCTCATTGGCCAAACGTCTGACAGGCCGCGGATTCGATCTTTCCGAAGGGAAGACCAACGGGATCAATATTGACGAGTGGCATGTCTCGGTGAATGAGCGCCACATCCGGTTGAATGTGTGGGACTTTGGCGGACAAGAAATCATGCACGCCACTCACCAATTTTTCCTTACGCGTCGAAGCGTTTACCTCCTCGTAATCAACTCCCGGCGCAGTGAAGACGAGAACCGGATCGACTACTGGCTTAAGATGATCCAGAGCTTTGGAGGCGACTCGCCCGTGATCGTCGTTGGAAATAAAGTCGACGAGCACCCGCTCGATATCGATCGGTTCGGACTACAGCGGAAGTATGGTAATATCAAGGCATTCGTGGAGACGAGTTGCAAGACCGGGCACGGTATCAATCGCCTGCACCAACAGATTGCGTCCCTCGTTGCGACTCTGGAACACCTCACTGACCAGATGCTCCTGTCGTGGCTGAAAGTGAAATCTGAGCTCGAACATATGGAACGGGACTATATCACGTATCGGGACTACACGGAGCTCTGCGCTAGCCACAGTGTAACCGATGACGTCAGTCAGCGGACACTGATCCGATTCCTTCACGATCTCGGAATTGTACTGAACTTCCAAGACGATCCACGACTCGAAGATACCAATGTTCTGAATCCCGGCTGGGTTACAGGCGGCGTTTATCAGATCCTGAATACTAATTCGTTAATCACGCAGCACGGTGGGGTTCTGAACCTTGCGATGCTTCCTATGATTCTCGACACCCGCATCTATCCGCGGGACCGCCACATGTTCATTATCGAGATGATGGAAAAGTTCGAGCTCTGCTTTAAGCTCGACGATGGTACGCAGAAGAATTACCTCATTCCGGATCTGTTGACTCTTCAGGCACCGGATACTGGCGACTGGAAAGGCTCGCTCGAGTTCCATTTCAGGTACTCCGTACTTCCCAGCAGTGTCATGTCGCGTTTTATCGTACGGGTAAAATCGAAGATCTCCGACAATACTTACTGGCGTAACGGGGTAGTCGTGAAGTTCGAAGAGGGAAGCACGAGCAAGTGGAACACTGGGACGGGACAACCCGGTAACTCAAAGACGGACTTAGTTGTTGTCAACCGGGCTCTAGTCAGGGCAGATCGCGCGGAGTCGACGATCGTGATCCAGGTCGCAGGAAACGCTGAAACACGGCGCCAGTCGCTTGCGATGATCAGAACGGAGTTCGAACACATCCACAAGACAATTCCCAATCTCGAAGTCACGCAGGAGATTCCGGTGCCGGAGCATCCGGCGCTGACCATCAGCTACGATCACCTCTTGCAACTCGAGCGGAGCAAAGAACTGACAGTCATTCCGATCGGCACGACTCGACGGATTTCAGTCCGTACGCTCCTAGACGGGATTGAGTCAGCGGAAGACAGGTGGAGACGGGAGAGGGGGGACGAGATCCAACCCGTTCTGCTGCCGTCGCCGCAACCTGCTCAAGTTGCCATCGACTCCCGCAACGCCCCTGCCGAAATGGGTCCCGAATACGAAATACTGAGCACTATCCGCGCAAAGCTTGACGCGAAGGCAGAACGCTATGCGCGCACTGTGCTGGGGCTGAACGTGGCTGTGCTGCTCGCGGTGTGGGTAGGAATCATTGTGTTGATCGTGCGGTTGGGATGGGAAATGATGGAACCATGGACCTTTGTAATCGGTGGGTCCGTTTCATTGGGCCAATACGGATATTTCGCATTGACTCGCCGCGAAGTCGGGATTACGCAAATCTATCACGGCATCATCGAAGCGCGCCGTCGCAAGGAGTACTCGCGACTGGGCTTGGGATCAGCCCAAGTGGGGGGTCACCGTACTAACATGGCATCGCCATACGAGAAAAATCGGTAGCCGCTGTCGATCGCCCCCCGATACGCGTCCATCATCGTGTCGTACCCAGCCAGCGCGGCGACGAGCATCAGCAGCGTGGACTTGGGGAGGTGGAAGTTGGTGACGAGGTGGTCGACGGCGCGGAAGCGGTAGGGGGGGCGGATGAAGATGTCGGTCCAGCCCTCGCCGGGGTGCACCACGCCGGCTGCGTCGGTCACGGTCTCCAGCGTGCGCGTGACCGTCGTGCCCACCGCCCAGATCGCGCCGCCGTCGGTGCGGACGGCGTTCAGCGCGTCGGCCGCGTCGGCCGGGACGCTGTACCACTCGCTGTGCATGCGGTGCTGCGCGGGGTCGTCGGTCGCCACCGGGCGGAAGGTGCCGACGCCGACGTGGAGGACGAGGCGGACGATGCGCACGCCCTGCGCCTGGAGCGCGGCGAGCAGTTCCGGCGTGAAGTGCAGCCCCGCCGTGGGCGCGGCGACGGAGCCGCGCTCGCGGGCGTAGACGGTCTGGTAGCGCTCGCGGTCGTCCTCGGTGGCGCGGTGCTGGACGTAGGGCGGGAGCGGCACCTCGCCGTGGCGGTCCAGCGCCTCGGTCAGCGGCAGCTCCGTCAGCAGCCGCACGATGCGCTCGCCGCCGGGGGTGCTCTCGAGGATCTCCACCGACAGCTCGGGGCCGACCTCCACCGTGCGGCCGGGCTTGAGCTTGGCGCCGGGGCGGACGAGCGCCGTCCACACCTTCTCGTCGCCGGCGTGGGGCGTGAGCAGCAGCACCTCGGCCTCGCCGCCGCTGGCGCGCCGGCCGAGGAGGCGCGCGGGGAAGACGCGCGTCTCGTTCAGCACCAGCGCGTCGCCGGGGGGGATATAATCGACAAGGTCCGCGAAAACGCGGTGATCGAGCGCACCGGTGGCGCGGTTCACCACGAGCAGGCGGCTGGCGTCGCGGCGCTCGGCGGGCGACTGCGCGATCCGCTCGGGCGGGAGCTCGAAGTCGTAGTCGGAGGTGCGGAGGCCGCGTTCGCTCATCGCGGAACCGCGGCGCGGACGTGCGAGAGCGCGAAGGGGCGAGGGCGAACGAAGGACAGCGGGGCCAGCACCACGCCGTGCGCGGCGGATGCGCGACGATGCGTGAGGGATGCGCGCCCGGAGGGCCGGGACGCCGCCGCGCGTGACGTATGCCGAGGATCAGGCTGGAAGCCCAGGCGCGGCGGCGGCCCGGCGCGGTTGGCAACAGTGGTATCGTTGCCTACCGCGCGCGCAGCCCGGCCCGGAGCGCAGCGGAGGGACACGCCCACACCACGCCGTTCGGCCATCACGCGTCGAAGAGGTTCGACTGCGGCGGCGGGCCCAGGTCGCGGCCGTCCACCGGCGGCGCGTAGCCGAAGCGGCGGTAGGCGAGCGCGGTGGCCACGCGGCCGCGCGGGGTGCGCATCAGGAAGCCGTTCTGGATCAGGAAGGGCTCGTACACCTCCTCCAGCGTCCCCGCGTCCTCGCTGATCGACACGGCGAGGGTGTTGAGCCCCACGGGCCCGCCGCCGAAGTGCTCGATCAGCGAGCGCAGCACGCGGTTGTCCATCTCGTCGAGGCCGAACTCGTCCACCTCCAGCATCCGCAGCGCGGCGTCGGCGACCTCCACGTCGATCACGCCGTCGGCGCGCATCTGGGCGTAGTCGCGCACGCGGCGCATCAGGCGGTTGGCGACGCGCGGGGTGCCGCGCGAGCGACGCGCGATCTCGTTGGCGCCCTCGGGGGTGCAGGCAACGCCCAGGATCTCGGAGGTGCGCGCCACGATGAAGGCGAGCTGGTCGACCGGGTAGTAGTCCAGCCGCTGCACGATCCCGAAGCGCGCGCGCATCGGCGGGGTGAGCAGGCCGAAGCGCGTGGTGGCCCCCACCAACGTGAAGCGCGGCACGGGCATGGTGATGGTCTGCGCGTGCGGGCCGTCGGAGAGGCGGATGTCGATGCGGTAGTCCTCCATCGCGGGATAGAGGAACTCCTCGATGATCGGGCGCAGCCGGTGGATCTCGTCGATGAAGAGGACGTCGCCCTCGGAGAGGTTGGTGAGCGTGCTCACCAGGTCGGCCGGCTTCTCGAGCACGGGGCCGCTGGTGAGCTTGATGTTCACGTTCATCTCGCGGGCGATCAGCAGCCCCAGCGTGGTCTTCCCCAGCCCCGGCGGGCCGTGCAGCAGCACGTGGTCGAGCGGCTCGGCGCGCCGGAGCGCCGCGTCGATCGCGATCTTCAGCGACTCCTTGGTCTTGGGCTGACCGATGAACTCCGACAGCCGCTGCGGCCGCAGGCTGAGCTCGGCCGTCTCGTCGTCGCCGAGTGCCTGCGGCGTGGTGATCTCGGAGCGGGGCGACGGGTCCAAGGCGCGGCGTCTGGGCTGCGGGAGAGCTTCGGGTGACTGCCGGGAAACTACAGGGGCTGGGGGACGGGGGACAGG
>DASQLJ010000312.1:0-2290 GCA_035630095.1 Longimicrobium sp. | reverse complement strand
GCCACGGTGGTGTGCGAGGTGTCGAGCTTCCAGCTGGAGGACGCCGGCGAGTTCGCGCCGGACACCGCGCTGCTCCTCAACCTGGAGGAGGACCACCTCGACCGCCACGGGACCTTCGAGAGATACCGCGACGCGAAGCTGAGGATCTTCGCGCGCCAGTCCGAGCACGACTTCGCCGTTGCGCCGCCGGACATCCCGTTCGAGGGGCGAGGGCAGCGCGTGACCTTCGGCTCGCCCGGCTCGGACCTCGAGCTGGCCGATGCGCGCCTCGTGTGGCGTGGAGAGCCTCTGCTGCCGGCCTCCGAGATCCCGCTGCGCGGCGCCCACAACCTCGAGAACGCCATGGGCGCGGCCGCCGCGGCGCTGGCCTCCGGGGTGCCGCCGGCGGCGGTGAGCGAGGTGCTGCGCACCTTCGCCGGCGTGCCGCACAGGCTCGAGGAGGTGGCCACCGTGGACGGCGTGCTCTACGTGAACGACTCGAAGGCCACCAACGTGGCCGCCGCCCGGCGCGGCATCGAGGCCTTCGAGGGCGGCGTGCACGCGATCCTCGGCGGGAGCCTCAAGGGCGGGGGGTTCGAGGGGCTCCGGGACGCGGTGAGAGCGCGCTGCCGCGCCTGCTACCTGATCGGAGAGGCCGGGGACCGGCTGGAGCGCGATCTGGCGGGAACCGTGCCGCTGGAGCGCTCCGGGGACCTCGAGACCGCGCTGCGCTCCGCGGCCGCCGTGGCGCAGGCGGGCGAGGTGGTGCTGCTGTCGCCGGCCTGCGCCAGCTACGACCAGTACCGCGACTACGAGGAGCGCGGCGAGCAGTTCCGTCGGCTGGTGACGCGAGCATGAATCCGCGTGTCGGCGTCGAAGCCAGTCCGGATGTCAGCGCGCGCCGCCCGCAAGCGCCCGATCGAGTACTCGATTCTCTACACAGCCACGCTGTGCCTGCTTGCGTTCGGCGCGGTGATGGTCTACTCGGCCAGCTCGGCCGAGTCGCTCCTCAACGGGAGCAACGACCCGTCGATGTATCTCAAGCGCTATGTGGTGTTCGGGGTGGCGGGGCTGGTGCTGCTGCACGCCGCGTCGCGCCACGGCCTCAAGCTGATCCGCGGCCTGACGCCGCTGCTCCTGATCGCGTCGTTCCTGCTCACGCTGGCGGTGATGGTGCCCCACGTCGGCGTGGAGGTGAACGGCGCCACGCGCTGGCTCGGCGCCGGACCGATCCAGTTCCAGCCGTCGGAGCTGCTCAAGCTCTCGCTGGTGCTCTACGCCGCCCAGCTGCTGGCGGCGCAGCCGCGCCGGACCCGGACCATCGGGGGACTCGCCAAGCCGCTGCTGCTGGTGGTGGGCCTGGCCTGCGCGCTGCTCCTCAAGCAGCCGGACATGGGCACGGCGATGGTCATCTGCTTCGCCATCGGGGCGCTGCTGGTGGCGGCGGGCACCCCCACCCGCAACCTCGCCATCATCGGCGGGGCCCTGGCCGGCCTGGCTCTCGTGGTGGCGGTGGCCGAGCCGTACAGGCGGGCGCGCCTCACGTCGTTCCTGGACCCGTTCTCGGATGCGGGCGACACCGGCTTCCAGGCTGTGCAGGCGCTCACCGCCCTCGGCTCCGGCGGCCTGTTCGGCGTGGGCCTCGGCGAGTCGGTGCAGAAGATCTTCTACCTGCCCGAGGCGCACACGGACATGATCCTCGCCATCATCGGCGAGGAGCTCGGGCTGGTGGGGATCCTCGCGGTGATCTCCCTCTACGGGATGATCGCCTACGCCGGCCTGCGCACGGCGAAGCTGGCCCGCGACCTCCACTCGCGGCTGCTGGCAGCGGGTATCACCTCGCTGATCCTCTGCCAGGCCACGCTCAACTTCTTCGCGGTGCTCGGAATGGCGCCGCTCACCGGCGTGCCGCTGCCGTTCCTCTCCTACGGGAGCACGAACCTGCTGGTGCTGATGGGGGGCATGGGCCTGCTCCTGAACGTCGCCGCCACCGGTGGCCGCAGCGCCGCTCGGCGTGGCAAGCCGCAGCTGGAGGCGATCGAGGGGGGTCGCGATGCCCAAGGTCGTGATCGCGGCCGGCGGGACGGCCGGGCACGTAGTGCCGGCGCTCGCGGTCGCTGAGGCGCTGAGGAGCCGCGGCGCGCAGGTGGAGTTCGTGGGTGGCGAGCGGGCCGAGGCCGAGCTCGTGCCCGCCGCCGGCTATCCGCTGCACCACATCAAGGTGCGCGGCATCCACCGCAGCAATCCGCTCAAGGCGGGGTACGCGGTGGCCCTGGCCCTGCGCGCCACCGGACGGGCGCGCCGGGTCCTG
>DASQLJ010000311.1:0-7739 GCA_035630095.1 Longimicrobium sp. | reverse complement strand
GACCGGACGCTGGAGTTCCTGGGCCGCACCGACTTCCAGGTGAAGATCCGCGGCTTCCGCGTGGAGCCGGGCGAGGTGGAGGCGCAGCTCGCCGCGCACCCCGCCGTCCGCGCCGCCGTCGTCGCGGCGCGCGAGGACGCGCCCGGCGACCGCCGCCTGGTCGCCTACTACCTGGCGGACGAGGCGGTGGACGCGGACACGCTGCGGGCCCATCTCGCGCGGCGCGTTCCCGGGCACATGCTCCCCGCGGCGTACGTGCGGCTGGACGCGCTTCCGCTCACGCCCAACGGCAAGGTGGACCGCAAGGCGCTCCCCGCGCCCGACGACGCCGACCGCGCCCGCCGCGGCTACGAGGCGCCGGTGGGCGAGACGGAGATCGCGCTGGCGGAGATCTGGGCGGAGGTGCTGGGGACCGAGCGGGTGGGGCGGCAGGACAACTTCTTCGAGCTGGGCGGCCACTCGCTGCTCGCGGTACAGGTCGTCTCGCGCGCCGGCCGGGCGCTGGGCGTCGACGTCGCGCTGGCCAGCATCTTCTCCCATCCCACCGTCGAATCCCTCGCCGCGAAGGTGCGCGGGGTGGAGACGCGGGGCCGCGACGACCGGGCGATCGCCATCCGGCCGGACGGGGTGGAGGCGCCGCTCTTCCTGGTGCACGAGGGATCGGGATCGGTGGCGTACGCGCAGGTGCTGCATCCCCACCTCGATCCCGCGATCCCCGTGTACGCGCTGCCGGCGGCGTCCGCGTCGCACCCGCCGCTCGGCACGGTGGAGGAGATGGCGGCGCGGCTGCTGGAGAGGGTGCGCGAGGTCCAGCCCGAGGGCCCCTACCGCCTGGCGGGCTGGTCGTTCGGCGGGACGCTGGCGTACGAGATGGCCGCGCAGCTCGCCGCGCGGGACGAGGCGGTCGAGTTCGTGGGGATGATCGACACCTACTACCTCCCCGAGTCATCGGGTGACGGCGGGGACGACTTCGGCCTGATGCTGCACCTGCTGCGCATGGCCGAGGCGGTGGAGGGCGGCGCGTCCGGCGCCGAGGCGGAGGAGGGCGACGCCGGGGGGACGGACCTGGAGGCGTTCGTCCACCGCTGCCGCGAGCGGGGGCTGCTCCCGGCGCACGTGACCGTGGCGCACGCGCGGGAGATGCAGGCCCGCCTGCGCGCCACCCGCCGCGCCCTGCGCGCGTACGACCCGCGGCCGCTGGAGATCCCCGTGCACCTCTTTCCGGCCGAACGGAGCGGCGGCGCCGACCCGCGGCGCGGCTGGCAGGCGCTGCTGGACGACGCGTCGCTGCGGGTGACGCCGGTGCCGGGAACCCACCTCTCCATGATGCGGGGCCCCAGCGTCGAAGCGCTCGGCCGGGCGCTCTCGCGCGGCGTCCGCCAGGCGGCGCGGAGACGGATGATCCCGGCGGACGCGCAGTTCTAACCTTTTCCGGACATTGCGGAGTAGCGACACGGGAAAGACTTCAACAGTTTACTCGTGGGGACGGATCGTCGCGGGCGACGAGCCGAAGGACGGCGGGCGAAGGGCAGGGAGGCGGGCGGCCGCGAGACGGGAAGGATTCCGTGGGCCGGCGAACATCGAGCGGGTAGAGAACCCCAAAGGACGAGCCTGGACATGAAGCTTGCGACGTCGTGGCTGGACCTCAAGCTGAGCCTGCGGATGCTGACCAAGTATCCGTTCGTGACGCTGATCGCGTGCGTGGCGACCGCGTTCGCGATCGGCGCGAGCGCGCTCTACTTCGAGATCGTGAGCGATCTCCTGAACCCGAAGCTCCCGCTGGACGAGGGCGACCGCGTGGTGGAGGTGCGCAACCAGGACCTCGCCACCACCGAGGCCGAGCCGCGCTCCCTGCACGACTACGTGGCGTGGCGCGACGAGCTGAAGACGGTGCGCGACCTGGGCGCGTTCACCCTCACCACCCGCAACGTGGGCACCTCGCGCGGCGACGCCGAGCCGGTGCAGGTGGTGGAGATCAGCGCGTCGGCGTTCCGCACGGCCCGCATCCCCCCGCTGCTGGGCCGCCCGCTGGTCGCCGCGGACGAGGAGGAGGGCGCGGCGCCGGTCGTGGTGCTGGGCGAGCGCCTCTGGGCCGCCCGCTTCAACCGCGACCGGGCGATCGTGGGCAAGCAGGTGCTGGTGGGCGGGGCGCCGGCGCGGGTGGTGGGCGTGATGCCGAAGACCTTCGCGCTCCCCGGGAACCAGGAGATCTGGGTCCCCTTCCGCGCCAACCCGCTGAGCCATCCCCGCGGGCAGGGGCCGGCGATCCGCACCATCGGCCGCCTGGCCCCCGGCGTCACCCTGGAGCAGGCGCAGGCCGAGGTGACGGTGATCGGGCGGCGGCTCTCGGCCGAGTTCCCGGCGACCAACCAGCGGCTGCGGCCCACCGTCGCGCCGTACCTCGAGCAGTTCACGCCGGGGAGCACCGAGGCGACGGTGCGAATGGGGATCAACGCGATCTTCATGATCCTGCTGATCGTGATCTGCGCCAACGTGGGCGCGCTGGTGTTCGCGCGGATCGTGGCGCGCGAAAAGGAGTTCTCGGTGCGTACGGCACTCGGCGCGAGCCGCGGCCGGATCGTCGCGCAGCTCTTCGTGGAGGCGCTCCTGCTCACCTCGATCGGCGCGGCGGTCGCGCTGCTCACCGTGGCGTGGGGGCTGAAAAAGGGCGAGGCGTTCCTCCAGAACACGACCGGCGACGCCCCTCCGTTCTGGCACGACAGCACCCTGAACCCCACGACCATCCTCTACGTGGTCGTGCTGGCGATCCTCGGCGCCGTGTTCATGGGGGTGCTCCCCGCGCTCAAGTTCACGCGGGGGAGCATCGAGGCGAGCATGCGGCGCAGCGCGGCCGGCGGCTCCGGGATGCGCTCGCGGAGGATGTCGACGGCGGTGATCGTGGCGCAGGTCGCGCTCTCCGGCGCCCTCCTGCCGATCGCGGTGTCGGGGACGATGCGGATGAACTGGTCCGACCCCGAGCGCCCGGGGATCCGCGCCGGCGAATACCTCACCGTCCGCTACGGCGTCGAGGACTCCGTGGGGGGGCCGGCCACGGGCGCCGAGGCGCGGAAGGCCGCGCGGACCGAGGCGGTGCTCCGGGAGATGCGGGCCCGCGTGCTGGCCGATCCCGGCTTCGCCGGCGTGACCTTCGCGCACGAGCTGCCGGGGTCCAAGCACCCGCAGCGCAGGATCGAGGTGAAGGAGGAGGGGAGCGCGGCCGCCCCGGCGCTCCGCGACGTGCGCGTGGGCTCCGTCGGCGCGGACTACTTCGACACCTTCCGCACGCCGGTGCTGGCCGGCCGCGGCTTCCGGAGCAGCGACGCCGAGTCGGACCTGCCCGTGGTGGTGGTCAACCAGCCGTTCGTGCAGTCGGTGCTGGGCGGGCGCAACGCGATCGGCCGGCAGGTGCGCTTCGCCACCGCCGCGGGCGAGGAGCCCGGCCGGTGGTACGAGATCGTGGGCGTGGTGCCGGACCTGGCGATGAACCCGGCGCAGCCGCACCGCTCCGCGGGGATCTACCGGCTCGCCCCGCCCGAGGACATGGGGTCGGGGTACATGGCCGTGCGCGTGGCGGGGAGCACCGACGGCGCCGCGCAGCGCTTCCGCACCCTCGCGTCCGAGGTGGACGAGGGGCTGCTCCTCTACGAGGCGCGCTTCCTGGACAAGGTCGTCGACCCGGAGCTGCGGATGGACCGGGCGTTCGCGCTGATGATGGTGGGCGGGTGCCTCTTCATCGTGCTCCTTTCCGCGGCGGTCACCTTCGCGCTGATGTCGTTCACCGTCTCGCAGCGGATGCGGGAGATCGGCATCTACCGGGCGCTGGGCGCCAGCTCGCGCGCGATCCTCGTGGCCGTGTTCTCCCGCGCGTTCCTGCAGCTCGGGCTGGGCGCCGGGCTGGGCGCCGCGGTGATCATCGGCTTCTCCGCCGTCGCGAGCGGGACGTTCATCGACATCGGGATGCTGATGGCGATCATCGGCAGCATGCTGCTGGTGGGCCTCGTCTCGTGCGGCGCCCCCGCGCTCCGCGCCCTCCGCATCGAGCCGACCGTGGCGATGAAGGAAGAGGTCTAGCGTCGCGCGGGACAACGCTTTCGGGCTCGCTCACGCCGCTGTTCGGTTGGATGCCGATTCCCGGGATTGAATGTGCAAACCCGCGGAGGTGTCATCCTGAGCGGCGCCGCCGCACCGATCTCTCGTCTGCACCAGCGCATGGCGGCGCCCGAAGGATCTAAACCATCGGTCCGAGCGGCAGGCGGCCTGTCGCTCGAGCCCGAGGTGTAGATCCTTCGGCCTGCCGACGCTTTTGGTGGCAGAGAGACAGGGTGGTCGGCCTCGGGATGACATCGCCGGGATGGGGAGGTATGCACCGTATGAAAGGCCCTGCATCGCGCGTCGATGCGGGGCCTTCCTCGTTTCATCCGTGGACGCAGCGAGCCCGCTGCGGGTCATCATGCGATGCTACCGGACATTATTCTGGTTCCAGCGCTGAAGAATCTCACGCAGAGCAGCAGAGAAGCAGGGGAGATTGGTTGTTCTCTGCTCCTCTGCTGCTCTGCGTGAGACATGTCCTTTCGGATCTTCGTTCCCGAACGAAGCTCTGCAACGCGGTATCAGATGAGGAACGCGATGGCGGCGCCGAGCAGGGCGGCGAGGAGGAGCGCCGGACCGAACCGGCGGCTTCGCTTGCGGCGCGGGCGATCGCCGGCGTCCTTCGCGGCGAGCGCGTGCGTGGGCAGGTACGCGGCCGCCTCGTCCATCACCCGCTGCAGGCCGGGGTCCAGGACCAGGCCGGCCACCTTGTCCAGCGAAGCCCAGTGCCGCTCGCGCTCGTGCGCCTCGGCCCAGGAGGCCAGCTCGCGCGTCACGCGCAGGAGGAACACGGTCACCAGCGGCCCGTCCTCGCCGCCGTGGCGGTAGCGGTCGAAGGGGTCCGGGTCGATCTCGCCGCGCACGCCGCCTTCCTCCTCCGCCTCGCGCGCGGCGGACTCGGCGGGGCCGAGCCGCGCCTCCACCTTGCCCTTGGGGATGATCCACCCGGCGCCCCCGCGCGGCGTGACCAGGAGCACCTCCACCTGCCCGTCGCGCAGGCGGTAGGGCAGGGCGGCGCTCTGCGCCGGCTGCAGGTCCCCCGGCCGAAGGTTGCTCAAATCCTGGACCCGCCGCGATCCGGTAGATGGCGCGACCTCATGGCAGCGTGCAGGAGAGCCGCGCGAAGGTGGCGGGCTTGTCTTTCTTCCCGCCCTCGCTGGTCAGGTAGATGAATCCCCCCGGCCCGAAGCCGATCCCCTCGCCCTGCGCCTCGTCCAGCGCCTGCAGCGACACCCGCCGCGGCGTGGCCGGCCCGCTCCCCGCCAGCTCCGCGGCGGGGTAGAACGCCGCCTCGCGCAGGGTACGCAGCACGATCCAGCGCCCGTCGCTGCTGGCGTCGGCGCCGGTGATGCGCTCCGGCCGCTCCACCGCGCCGGTGGACAGCTCGCGGACGCGCTCCAGCGTCGCCTCGGCGCCCGCGTCCCGCGGGGCGCGGTAGAGGGCGATGGGGCCGCTCTCGCCCTTGGTGACCACGTGGACGGCGCCGTTCAGCACGAACATGGCCTCCGCGTCGTGCGCGCCGTCGGGGTAGCGCAGGCGGATGGCGGTGGCCGGGGCGGACTCGGTGGCGCCGGACGCGGGCTCGGGGATGCGGTAGACGGTGATGGAGCCGCGCTTCGCGTCGTTGTCGCCGATGTCGGCCACGTACAGGCAGTCGCCGCCGGCGGGGCAGGGCGCCAGCGCGACGTCCTCCCAGTCCTCCACCGACGCGCCGGCGACGCGCACGGTGCCCGCCGTGCGACCCTCGGCGTCCACCGCGTAGAGCAGCGGATCGCCCGAGTCGTTGTGCGTCCAGAAGATGCCGGCGTGCGCGCGGCTCACCGCCACGCCGCTGCTCTCGTGGATCGCGGCGTCCAGCGGCCGCGGCCCCCCGTCGGGCGCGCAGACGGCGTCGGCCGTGCTCGCGCCCGCGACGTCCGCGGACTTCGCCAGCGCGACGACGGCCGGCGCGGCCTCGGCGCGCTCCGCGTGAGACCCGTCTCCTCCGCCCACCGCGTGCGCCACCCCCGCGATGACCACGAGGGCGATGATCAGCAATCCGCCGAGCTTCCATAGACCGGTTTCCATCATTCCACTCCCTTGCAAGAACGAGTACCACGGGCGAACCAGCGGCCGTCGCGGCGGCCTGAAGCGCGCGTCAATCCGGGTCGGCGGAGATGCGGCCGCGCGTCTCCCGCACCCGCTGGTCGAACGCGGGCCGCTGCTCCGCCGTCAGCACGCCGCGCATCTCGGCGTACGAATCGCCCATGATACGCTGGATGTCGGGGAGCCGGCTCTCCCAGTAGGCCTCCAGCCGGTCTTCGCGGCGCTCGCGGATCCCCTCGATGCGCCGCCTCTGATCACCCGAAAGCTCCATCCCGGTGAAGAGGCGCTCGTCGCGGGGGGTGGCGTCTTCGTCCAGGAAGTCGAACCAGTCCAGCCCCAGCGCCTCCTCCGCCGCCATCCCCGCCATCCCGCCCACGGCGAAGCTGGCGCCCAGGAGCAGCGCGGCCACCATCCGCGCGCGCTGCCTCACGGCGCCGACCCCGTGTCCATCGCCCGCAGCAGCTCGGCGCCGGTGGGCGCGCGGCCTTCCTGCGCCCACGCGGTGGAGACGGCGACCAGGCCGCGGACCGTCTCCACCCGCGCCTCGCGGCGCTCCAGGAGCAGCTCGACGGGCACCAGCACCACCACCGCGGCGGCCGCGGCGGCCAGGAGCGGGCGCCGCCACCCGGCGATCAGCGCGAGCGGGTCCTGCCGGCGGTGCAGCAGCACGTCGTCCACCCGCGCCAGCGTGGAATCCATCACCGCGCGCCAGCGGCCGGCGTCGCGCGCCGGGTCGAGCGCGGAGAGGTCCAGGCGTCGTTCATCCATCGGTCTCCTCCTCCAGTTCCGGCAGCAGGTCGCGGACGCGCCGCCGCGCGTGGTGCAGGTGCGAGCGCACCGTGCCGGGCGGCAGCCCCAGCCGCTCCGCGATCTCGCGGTGCGTCCATCCCTCCAGGTCGTGCAGCAGCAGCACCTCGCGCCGCTGCTCCGGCAGCTCCTTCAGCGCCTCCAGCAGCCGCGCCTGCTCGTCCCGCCGCTCCGCCTCCACCGCCGGCGACGCGCGCGCCGACGCGATCTCCATCCGGTCGATCGACAGCACCGGCCGGCTGGCGCGCAGGTGGTCGCGGGCGTGGTTGCGGGCGATCTGCATCAGCCAGGCGCCGAAGCGCTCCGGCTGCCGGCACGCGTCGATACGCTCCATCGCCGACACGAAGGCGTCCTGGCACACGTCGTCGGCGTCGCTCGGGTCGCCGGTGACGGCGAGCGCGACGGCCCGGCACGCCCGCAGGTAGCGTTCGGCCAGCGCCCCGGCGGCCGCGCGGTCGCCGCGCCGAACCCGGGCGACCAGTTGGGCGTCGGTTTCGCCGGTCATCGTCTATCCAAGACGGATCAGCCTGCGAAAGTGTTGAGCTCGGTGCATCAGGCAGAATAGGGGTGCGTGGTCAGCGGGGGAAATCGAAGCGGTTCGGAGGCGGGATGGAGGAGGTCCGGTGGCGGGGCGGGAAGTACGTGAAGGTGCACGTAGACCGCCCGCGCGCATCATCCGCGAGACCAGCCCCGGAGGGGGAATTTGCGAGTAAACTCGCGGCTACAACGGCACGCAGTCCGCCTTCGCGGACTTCAAC
>DASQLJ010000310.1:0-15139 GCA_035630095.1 Longimicrobium sp. | reverse complement strand
GTTTCCCAACCTTCCGCTCTCCACGGCGAGAGAGATCCACCGCCGCAGCGGCCCCGACGGCCCCGCCGTCCGCCGCGCCATCCCGACACGACAGAAGCCCAGCGAGCCTCGCCGCCATCCGGGCGAGGCGCCCCGTTCACGTCCAGACACCGCGATACCATGGAACTGACCCTGACGGTCGTCGAGCAGGAAAGACTGCTCAGGCTTGCCCGCGAGGCCAAGCTGAAGCGCAAGTCATCGAGCTCGGGAGCGATCGAACCGGCGCCCCGCGGGGAGCGCGTGCCGCTCTCCTTCGCGCAGCAGCGGCTCTGGTTCGTGGAGCAGATGGGAGGCACGGGCGGGGCGTACCACCTTCCCAAGCGCCTGCGCATGCGCGGCACGCTCGACCACGCCGCGCTCAGCGCCGCGCTGGAGCGCCTGGTCGCGCGCCACGAGTCGCTGCGCACCACCTTCGCGCACGTGGACGACGAGCCCGAGCAGCGCATCGCGCCGGCCGAGGCGAGCCGCTTCGTCCTCACCGGCGAGGACCTGGGCGGCGTGGACGGCGACGTCGAGGCGGCGCTGGAGCGCGCCATCGAGACGGAAGCGGCCATCCCCTTCGACCTGGAGCGCGGGCCGCTGATCCGCGGGCACCTGATCCGCGTGGCCGACGACGACCACGTGCTGCTGCTGACCGTGCACCACATGGTCTCGGACGGGTGGTCGATGGGGCTCCTCTTCCACGAGCTGAGCGTGCTCTACGGCGCCTTCCGCCGTGGCGAGGCCGACCCGCTCCCCCCGCTCGAGATCCAGTACGCCGACTACGTGGCCTGGCAGCGCAGGTGGGTGGACGGCGACGTGCTGAAGGCGCAGGCCGAGTACTGGAAGCAGACGCTGGCCGGCGCGCCCGAGCTGCTGGAGCTCCCCACCGACCACGCGCGGCCGACGCACCAGGACCTCACCGGCGACGCCGTGGGCTTCGGGCTGGACGAGACGCTCACCGCGGGGCTGAAGGCGCTGAGCCAGCGCCACGGCACCACGCTGTTCATGACGCTGATGGCGGGGTGGGCCGTCGTCCTGGGCCGCCTGGCCGGGCAGGACGACGTGGTGATCGGCACGCCCACCGCCAACCGGGCGCGGCGCGAGATCGAGGGGCTGATCGGCTTCTTCATCAACACGCTGGTGCTGCGCGTGGAGCTGTCGGGCGCGCCGACGGTGGGCGAGCTGCTGGGGCGGGTGAAGACGCGCGTGCTGGAGGCGCAGCAGCACCAGGACATCCCCTTCGAGCAGGTGGTGGAGCTGGTGAGCCCCACCCGCAGCCTGTCGCACAGCCCGCTCTTCCAGGTGACCTTCGCCTGGCACAACACGCCCGGCGGCGGCGCCGGCCCCTCGCTTCCCGGGCTGGAGCTGGAGGACCTGGGCGCCTCGGGCCAGGTGATGGCCAAGTCCGACCTGCTGCTGACCCTCTCCGAGCGCGGCGGCCGCATCCGCGGCGGCGTCACCTTCCCCGTGTCGCTCTTCCGCCCCGAGACGGTGTCGCGCTACCTGGGCTACCTGCGCCACGTGCTGGAGCAGATGGTGGAGGGCGACGCGCTGCGCGTCGACCGCCTGGCGCTGATGCCGGGCGACGAGCGCGCGCGGGTGGTGGAGGGGTGGAACGACACCCGGGCCGACGCCCCCGAGGGGCTGGCGCACGAGCGCTTCGAGGCGCAGGCGGCGCGCACCCCCGACGCGGTGGCGGTGGTGCACGGCCGCGACCGGCTGACGTACGCGCAGCTCAACGCGCGCGCCAACCGGCTGGCGCACCACCTCCGCGGGATCGGCGTGGGCCCCGACCGGCGCGTGGCGATCTGCGTGGGCCGCTCGGCCGACCTCCTGGTCGGCGTGCTCGCCGTGCTGAAGGCGGGGGGCGCCTACGTCCCCCTTGACGCCTCGTACCCCGAGGAGCGGCTGCGCTACATGCTGAGCGACAGCGCGCCCGTCGCGGTGCTCACGCAGGGCTCGCTCGCCGGGCTCTTCGACGGTGTCGACGTGCCGGTGGTGGCGATCGACGCCCGGCCGCCGGCGTGGGCCGGCCTTCCCGACACCAACCCCGAGCGCGGCGCCCTCGCCCCGTCGCACCTGGCGTACATGATCTACACCTCGGGCTCCACCGGCCGGCCCAAGGGGGTGATGGTGGAGCACCGCGGGCTGGCGCACTACGCCGCGTGGGCGGCGTCGCGCTACGCGGCCGACGGGCCGCGGCGCTTCGCGCTGTACTCCAGCATGGGGTTCGATCTCACCGTCACCTCGATCTACGTCCCCCTGCTCACCGGCGGCACCGCGGTGGTCTACGGCGAGGGCTCGGGCGAGGACCTGGCGATCGTCCGCGTCTTCGAGGCCGACGCGACCGACGCGGTGAAGCTCACCCCCTCGCACCTGGCGATGGTCGACCCGGCCACCCTCGGCGCCTTGCGCATCGGCACGCTGGTGGTGGGCGGCGAGGACTTCAAGACCCCGCTCGCCCGCACGCTCGACGAGGCGACGGGCGGGCGGCTGGAGATCTACAACGAGTACGGCCCCACCGAGGTCTCGGTGGCGTGCATGATCCACCGCTTCGACCCGCGCGCCGACACGCGCGACTCGGTGCCGATCGGCCGGCCGATCGCCAACATGCGGGTGTACGTGCTGGACGGCCGCGGCGAGCCGGTGCCGGCCGGCGTGTCGGGCGAGCTGTACGTGGGCGGCCCCGGCGTGGCCCGCGGCTACGCCGGCCGCCCCGCGCTGACGGCGGAGCGCTTCACCCCCGATCCCTTCGGCACCGAGCCCGGGGCGCGCCTCTACCGCACGGGCGACGTGGCCCGCTGGCGCGACGACGGGACGATGGAGTTCCTGGGCCGCAACGACGACCAGGTGAAGGTGCGCGGCTTTCGCATCGAGCTGGGCGAGATCGAGGCGCGTCTCGCCGAGCACGCCGCGGTGCGCGAGGCGGTGGTGACGGCGCGCGAGGACGTGCCCGGCGACCGGCGGCTGGTGGCGTACTGGACGGGTCCGGAGGCGGCGGAGGCCGAGACGCTGCGCGCGCACCTGGCCGGGCTCCTCCCCGAGCACATGGTCCCCGCGGCGTACGTGCGCCTGGAGGCGCTGCCGCTGACCCCCAACGGCAAGACCGACCGCCGCGGCCTCCCCGCGCCGGAAGACGCCGCCCGCGCCCGCCAGGTCTACGAGGCGCCGCAGGGCGAGACCGAGGAGGCGCTGGCGGAGATCTGGTCGGAGCTGCTGGGCGTGGAGCGCGTCGGCCGCCACGACCACTTCTTCCAGCTCGGCGGCCACTCGCTGCTGGCGCTCACGCTGATCCAGCGGATGCGCAAGAAGGGCTTGAAGATCGGGATCCAGACGCTGTTCACCAAGCCGAAGCTGGCCGAGCTGGCCGCCGAGGCCGGCGGCGCGGCGCCCGACAGGGCGGCCACGCCCCCCAACCGCATCCCCGCCGGGTGCACGGCGATCACCCCGGCGATGCTCCCGCTGGTGGAGCTGGACCAGACCGAGATCGACGCCATCGTGGCCGGCGTGGAGGGCGGCGCGGCGAACGTGCAGGACATCTACCCGCTCGCCCCGCTGCAGGAGGGGATCCTCTTCCACCACCTCACGGCCCGGGACGGCGACCCGTACCTGCTGATGTTCGTGAGCGACTTCGACACGCGCGAGCGGGTGGACGCGTACCTGGCCGCGCTGCGCGCGGTGATCGCGCGGCACGACATCCTGCGCACCTCGATCGCCTGGGAGGAGCTGCGCGAGCCGGTGCAGGTGGTGTGGCGCGAGGCGCGGCTGGAGGTGGAGGAGGTGGAGCTCGACCCCGACGGCGGCGACGCCGAGGCGCAGCTCCGCCGCCGCTTCGACGCGCGCGTGCACCGGCTGGACCTGCGCCGCGCGCCGCTGACCCGCGCCTACGTGGCGCGCGACCCGGCCGCCGACCGCTGGGTGATGCTGCGCCAGCTCCACCACATCATCGCCGACCACGTGGCCGCCGAGGTGATGCAGACCGAGGTGCAGGCGCACCTGCTGGGGCGCGTGGAGGAGCTTCCCGCGCCGCTCCCCTTCCGCAACTACGTGGCGCACACCCGCTCCGGCGCCGGGAAGGCCGACCAGGAGGCGTACTTCAAGGCGCTGCTGGGCGACGTGACCGAGCCCACCGCGCCCTACGGCCTGCTCAACACCCAGGGCGACGGCGTGGGGATCGACGAGGCGAAGCTGGAGCTCTCGGTCGAGCTCGCCGTGGCGCTCCGGGCCCGCGCGCGGACGCTGGGGGTGAGCTCGGCCAGCCTCTGCCACGTGGCCTGGGCCCAGGTGCTGGCCCGCGTGTCGGGGAAGAGCGACGTGGTCTTCGGCACCGTGCTCTTCGGCCGGATGCACGGGGCCGAGGGGTCGGAGCGGGTGATGGGGCTGTTCATCAACACCCTCCCCGTCCGCGTGCGCGTGGGCGAGACCGGGGTGGAGGCGACGGTGCGCGAGACGCACGCGCAGCTCGCCGGGCTCATGCGCCACGAGCACGCCTCGCTGGCGCTGGCGCAGCGCTGCAGCCGGGTGGAGGCGCCCTCGCCGCTCTTCACCTCGCTGCTCAACTACCGCTACGCCGACCAGCGCAAGCGCTCGGGCGGCCAGCGCATGGCGTCGGAGGGGATCCGCACCCTCTCGGGCGAGGAGCGCTCGAACTACCCGCTCACCCTGGCGGTGGACGACTTGGGCGAGCGGCTGCGGCTGCGGGTGAAGGTCGAGGCCCGCATCGACGCGCGGCGGGTGGGCGCGCTGATGCACCGGGCGCTGGAGGGGCTGGTGGCGGCGCTCTCGGCCACCCCGCAGGCGCCGCTGGCGAGCCTGGACGTGCTCCCGCCCGAGGAGCGCGCCCTGGTGGCGGGGCGCTGGAACGCGACCGACGCGGCGTACCCCGACGGCGGCTGCGTGCACGAGGCGTTCGAGGCGCGCGCCGCCCGCACCCCCGACGCGATCGCCGCGGTGCGCGGCGACCGGCGGATGAGCTACGGCGAGCTGAACGCGCGCGCCAACCGGCTGGCGCACCACCTCCGCGGGCTGGGGGTGCGCCCCGACAGCCGCGTGGGGATCTGCATCGGCCGCAGCCCCGACATGGTGGTGGCGATGCTGGCGGTGCTGAAGGCCGGCGGCGCCTACGTGCCGCTCGACTCGTCGTACCCCGCCGAGCGGCTGCGCTACATGCTGGAGGACAGCGCCCCGGTGGTGCTGCTCACCCACAGCGCGCTGGCGGCCCCCTTCGCCGCGAGCGGCGTTCCCGTGCTCGCCATCGACGCCGACGCGGCGCGGTGGGAGGGGCAGCCGGAGACGAACCCGGGCCGCGCAGGGCTCTCTCCCGACAACCTTTCGTACGTGATCTACACCTCGGGCTCCACCGGGCGCCCCAAGGGGGTGATGAACACGCACCGCGGGGTGGTGAACCGCCTCGCCTGGATGCAGGCGATGCACGGGCTGGCCGAGGGCGAGGCGGTGCTGCAGAACAGCTCGTTCAGCTTCGACGCCTCGGTGTTCGAGGTCTTCTGGCCCCTCTCGGTGGGCGGGCGCCTGGTGCTGGTGCGGCCGGAGGCGCACAAGGACCCGGCGTACCTGATCGAGACGATCCGCGGCGAGGGGGTGACCACCGCGTACTTCGTCTGCTCCATGCTGCAGTACTTCCTGGAGAACGAGGGCGCCGAGCGCTGCACCGGCCTCACCCGCGTGCTCTGCGGCGGCGAGGCGCTCTCCTCGGCGCTGGCGCGCCGGGTGGGCGAGCGGCTGCCCTGGGCCACGCTCTACAACCTCTACGGACCGTCCGAGAGCGCGGTGTCGCTCACCACGCCGGTCTCCACCGGCGAGGCGGCGGCGGTGGTGCCGGTGGGGCGCCCGGTGGCCAACGTGCGCGTCTACATCGTGGACGAGCGGGGCGATCCCGCGCCCGTGGGCGTGCCCGGCGAGCTGTACGTGGGCGGGGTGCAGATGGCGCGCGGCTACGTGGACCGCCCGTCGCTCACCGCCGACCGCTTCGTCCCCGACTGGCTGGGCCACCGGGCGGGGGGGCGGCTGTACCGCACCGGCGACCTGGGCCGCTGGCGCCCCGACGGGACGATCGAGTTCCTGGGCCGCAACGACGCGCAGGTGAAGGTGCGCGGCTTCCGCATCGAGCCGGTGGAGATCGAGACGCGGCTGCGGCAGCACCCGGCGGTGCGCGACGCCGTGGTGGTGGCGCGCGAGGACACCCCGGGCGACCAGCGCCTGGTGGCGTACTGGGTGGCCGAGGCCGAGGTGGACCCCGCCACGCTGCGCTCGCACCTGGCCGAGGTGCTCCCCGAGTACATGATCCCCTCGGCCTACGTGCGGCTGGAGGTGCTCCCCTCCACCCCCAACGGCAAGGTCGACCGGCTGGCCCTCCCCTCGCCCGACGGCGACGCCTTCTCCAAGCGCGGCTACCAGGCGCCGGTGGGGGAGAAGGAGGAGGCGCTGGCCGAGATCTGGTCGGAGGTGCTGGGGGTGGAGCGGGTGGGCCGCAACGACCACTTCTTCGAGCTGGGCGGCCACTCGCTGCTTGCGATCCGCCTGGTGGAGCGGATGCGGCGCCGCGGCCTGCACGCCGACGTGCGGGCGCTCTTCACCTCGCCCACGCTGTGCGGGCTGGCCGCCGAGGCGGGGACCGAGTCGAAGCAGGTCGAGGTCCCCGCCAACCCGTTCGCCGGGCTGGTGCCCAGCGAGCAGGCGCTGGACCCGGACAACGTGGAGTGGCGTGTATGACCATCCAGGGACTGCTGGGAAGGCTGCACGCCGCCGAGATCAGCCTGCGCCGCAGCGACGGCGACCTGCTGATCTCGGGGAAGAAGGAAAACGTGGATGCGTCGCTGCTGCAGGGGCTGCGCATCCACAAGGCCGCCCTGCTGGACATGATGGGGGACGCCGCCGAGGGGTGGTGGCGCCCGCCCGTGTTCGGCCCCGAGTCGTTCCCGCTGGCCGAGCTCGACCAGGACGAGCTCGACCGGATCGTGGCGCGGGTGCCGGGCGGTGCCTCCAACATCCAGGACATCTACCCGCTGGCGCCGCTGCAGGAGGGGATCCTCTTCCACCACCTGATGGGCGGCGAGGGCGACCCCTACCTCCTCGAGGGGCTCCTCCGCTTCGAGAGCCGCGAGCGGCTGGACGAGTACCTGGTCGCGCTGCGCGCGGTGATCGCGCGGCACGACATCCTGCGCACCTCGATCGTGTGGGAGGGGGTGCGCGAGCCGGTGCAGGTGGTGTGGCGCGAGGCGCCGCTGAAGGTGGAGGAGGTGGAGCTGGACCCCGCGGACGACGCGGAGACGCAGATGTACGCGCGCTTCGACCCGCGGCACTACCGCATCGACCTGGGCGAGGCGCCGCTGATGCGCGGGCACATCGCGCGCGACGCGGGGCGCGGGTCGTGGCTGCTGTCGCTGCTGCGGCACCACATGGTGAGCGACCACACCACCCAGGCGCTCCTCCGCTCCGAGGTCCGCGCCTTCCTCTCGGGGCGCGCGGGCGAGCTCCCCGAGCCGCTGCCCTTCCGCAACTACGTGGCGCAGGCGCGGCTGGGGGTGAGCCGCGCCGAGCACCAGGCGTTCTTCGGCGAGCTGCTGGGCGACGTGGACGAGCCCACCGCCCCCTTCGGCCTGCTGGACGTGTGGGGCGACGGGAGCGGGCTGGAGGAGGTGCAGGTCGCGCTGGACGACGCGCTCGCCGTGCGCATCTGGACGCGCGCGCGCGGGCTCGGCGTGAGCGCCGCCAGCCTCTGCCACGTGGCGTGGGCGCGGGTGGTGGCGCGCGTCTCCGGGCGCGACGACGTGGTGTTCGGCACGGTGCTGGTCGGCCGCAGCCTGGGCTCGGAGGGCGCCGACCGCGGGATGGGGATGTTCATCAACACGCTCCCCGTGCGCATCGGCGCGGGGGAGGTGAGCGTGGAGGCGGCGGTGCGGCGGGCGCACGCGCTGCTGGCCGAGCTGCTGCGGCACGAGCACGCCTCGCTGGCGCTGGCCCAGCGCTGCAGCGGCGTGCAGGCGCCGGCGCCCCTCTTCACCTCGCTGCTGAACTACCGCCACATCGCGCGGCAGGTGCGCACGCCGCTGAACAGGGTGGCCGCGCGGGGGATCAGCCGCGTGCACAGCGAGGAGCGCACGAACTACCCCGTCGTCCTGTCGGTGGAGGACCATGGCGACCGCCTCCGCCTGACCGCGCAGGTGCAGGCCTCTATCGGCGCGGCGCGGGTGTGCGGGCTGATGCGGGCCGCGCTGGAAGGGCTGGTCGAGGCGCTGGAGACGGCGCCGTCCACCGCCGTGGGGAGCATCGACGTGCTCCCGGCGGAGGAGCGCGCGCGTCTGCTCGGTGACTGGAGCCGCGCCGACGTCCACATCCCCGCCGACGTGTGCGTGCACGAGCTGTTCGAGGCGCAGGCGCGGCGCACGCCGGACGCGGTGGCGGTGTCGTTCGAGGACCGGGCGCTGGGCTTCGGCGAGCTGAACCGGCGCGCCAACCGGCTGGCGCACCATCTCCGCACGCTCGGCGTGGGCCCCGACACCCGCGTGGGCGTGTGCGTGGAGCCCGGGGTGGAGATGATGGTGGCCGTGCTCGGCGTGCTGAAGGCCGGCGGCGCCTACGTGCCGCTGGACCCGGCGTACCCCGAGGAGCGGCTGCGCCATGCGCTGGACGACAGCGCCCCGGCCGTGCTGCTGACGCAGGGATCGCTCGCGGCGCGCTTCGCCGGGATCGCCGCGCCGGTGCTGGCGCTGGACGCCGCGGAGCCCGCGTGGGGGGCGGCGCCGGACGCGGAGCTGCCGCGCGTGGGCGTGGGCGTCACGCCCGGGCACGTCTGCTACGTGATCTACACCTCCGGCTCCACCGGCCGCCCCAAGGGGGTGCGGGTGGAGCACCGCGGCCTGGTGGCCACCGCGGCCGCGGTGATCGAGACCTTCGGCTTCGGCGCGGCGGACCGGGTGCCGTCGATCTCCAGCTTCGCCTTCGACATCTGGCTCTTCGAGTCCTTCTTCCCCCTCCTGGCCGGCGGCAGCGTGCGCATGATCGCGCGCGAGCGGGTGCTGGACGTGCCGCGCCTGGTGGCGGAGGAGCTCGCCGGGTGCACCGTGCTCCACGCCGTTCCCGCGCTGATGCGCCGGATCGTCCAGGAGGTGCGCTCCACCCCCGCCGGGGCGCTCCCCGGCGTGCGGCGGGTGATGGTGGGCGGCGACGCGGTGGCGCCCGACTTGGTCGATTCGCTGCGCGAGGTCTTTCCCGCGGCGGAGGTGCGCGTGGGCTACGGCCCCACCGAGGCGGCCATCGTCTGCGCCGCGCACCCGGTGCGGCCGGAGCCCGCGTCGCGGCAGATGGTGGGGCGGCCGCTCGGCAACGCCGCGCTCTACGTGCTGGACGCCGCGGGCGAGCCGGCGCCGGTGGGGGTGCCCGGCGAGCTCTTCCTGGGCGGCGCCGCGGTCGCGCGCGACTACCTGGGGCGGCCGGGGCTCACGGCGGAGCGCTTCGTCCCCGATCCCTTCGGCGAGGCGCCGGGCGCGCGGCTCTACCGCACCGGCGACCGGGTGCGCTGGCTGGGGTGGGGCGAGATCGAGTTCCTGGGGCGCACCGACAACCAGGTGAAGATCCGCGGCTTCCGCATCGAGCCGGGCGAGGTGGAGGGGCGGCTGCTGGAGCACCCGGGCGTGCGCGACGCGGTGGTGCTGGCGCGCGAGGACGTGCCGGGCGAGAAGCGGCTGGTGGCGTACTGGGTCCCCGCGGCGGAAGCGGGCGTGGACGGGGCGAAGACGCTGCGCGAGCACCTGTCGCGCGTCCTCCCCGAGTACATGGTGCCGGCGGCGTACGTGGAGCTCGAGGCGCTTCCCCTTTCGCCCAACGGCAAGGTGGACCGGCGCGCGCTCCCGGCGCCCGACGGCGACGCCTACGCGCGCCAGGGCTACGAGGCGCCGCTGGGCGAGACCGAGACCGCGCTGGCCGCGATCTGGGCCGCGGTGCTGGGCGTGGAGCGCGTGGGGCGATGGGACCAGTTCTTCGAGCTGGGCGGGCATTCGCTGCTGGCCGTGCAGGTCGTCTCGCGCGTTCGCCAGGCGCTGGAGGTGGAGCTGACGCTGGGCGACCTCTTCGCCCGGCCGGTGCTGGCCGACTTCGCGCGCGGGCTGCGTGGCGCCGCGGCCGCCGCGCTCCCGCCGATCGAGCCGGCCGCGCGCGGGGCGCAGGTGCCGCTCTCGTTCGCGCAGGCGCGGCTCTGGTTCCTGGCGCAGCTCGGCGGCGCCGGGCGGGCGTACCACATCCCCAGCCGGCAGCGGCTGCGCGGCGAGCTCGACCGCGACGCGCTGCGCCGCGCGCTGGACCGGATCCTCGCGCGCCACGAGGCGCTGCGCACCACCTTCCACGAGGTGGACGGCACGCCGGAGCAGCGCATCGCGCCGGCGGAGGCGTGCGCGTTCCAGCTCGTCGAGCACGACCTCTCCGGCAGCGCCGACCGGCAGGCCGAGCTGCGCCGGTTGATGGAGGCGGAGGCGGCCGCGCCGTTCGACCTGGCGCGCGGGCCGCTGGTGCGCGGGCGGCTGGTGCGGATGGCGGAGGACGACCACGTGCTCCTGCTCACCCTGCACCACATCGTCTCGGACGGGTGGTCGATGGGGGTGCTGACCGGGGAGCTCGACGCGCTGTACGGCGCCTTCCGCCGCGGCGAGGCCGATCCGCTTCCTCCGCTCCCCGTGCAGTACGCCGACTACGCCGCGTGGCAGCGGCGCTGGGTGTCGGGCGAGGTGCTGCGGGCGCAGGCGGACTACTGGACGCGCACGCTGGCCGGCGCCCCCGCGGTCCTGGCGCTCCCGGCCGACCGGCCGCGCCCCGCGGAGCAGGACCACGCGGGCGCCGCGGTGGGGGTGGAGTTCGACGCCGCGCTCACGGCCGGGCTGAAGGCGCTCGGCCGGCGCCACGGGACCACGCCGTTCATGACGCTGCTGGCCGCGTGGGCCGCCGTCCTCGGCCGCCTCTCCGGGCAGGACGACGTGGTGGTGGGGACGCCCGTGGCCAACCGCGGCCGCCCCGAAATCGAGGGGCTGATCGGCTTCTTCGTGGGGACGCTGGCGCTGCGCGTGGACCTTGCCGGCGCGCCGACCGTGGCGGAGCTGCTGGCGCGCGTGAAGGCGCGGGCGCTCGAGACGCAGCATCACCAGGACATCCCCTTCGAGCAGGTGGTGGAGCTGGTGCAGCCGGCGCGCAGCCTGTCGCACACGCCGCTCTTCCAGGTGATGCTCGCGTGGCAGAGCACGCCGGAGGCGGAAGTCGCGCTGCCGGGGCTGGAGCACGCGCGCGCCGGCGGGCCGGCGTCCGTCACCGCCAAGTTCGACCTCTCGCTGGTGCTCTCCGAGCGCGGCGGGCGGATCGCGGGCGGGGTGGCGTACGCGACCGCGCTGTACGACCGCGCCACCGTGGAGCGCCACGTGGCCTACCTCCGCCGCGCCGTCGAGGCGATGGTGGCGGACGAGGGGCAGCGGGTGGACCGCCTCCCCATCCTCCCCGCGGAGGAGCGCGCGCGGGTGGTGGAGGAGTGGAACGCGGCGGAGGCCGAGCTTCCCGGCGAGTCGCGCCTGCACGCGCTGTTCGAGGCGCAGGCGGCGCGCACCCCGGACGCGGTCGCGCTGTCGTTCGACGGGCGCGCGCTGACCTACGCGGCGCTGAACGCGGACGCGAACCGCCTCGCCCACCATCTCCGCACGCTCGGCGTCGGCCCGGACGCGCGAGTGGCGATCTGCGTCGAGCGGGGGATGGAGATGGTCGTCGGCCTGCTGGGCGTGCTGAAGGCCGGCGGCGCGTACGTGCCGCTGGATCCCGCGTACCCGGAGGAGCGGCTGCGCTACGTGCTGGATGACAGCGCGCCCGTCGCCGTGCTGACGCAGCGTTCGCTGCACGGGACGATGCGTGGGCTTCTCGCCGGGTCCGACGTCCCCGTGCTCGACCTGGACTCGTCCGCCGACTGGGCGGATCGGCCCACGTCCAATCCCGAGATCGAGGAGCTCGCGCCGGGGCACCTGGCGTACGTCATCCATACCTCCGGCTCCACCGGCCAGCCCAAGGGCGTCGGCGTCTCGCACCGCAACGTCGCGCGCCTGTTCAGCACGACGGACGAATGGTTCCGCTTCGGCGAGCGCGACGTGTGGACGCTGTTCCACTCGTTCGCGTTCGACTTCTCCGTCTGGGAGATCTGGGGCGCGCTGCTGTACGGCGGCCGTCTCGTGGTGGTCGCGAAGGACACCGCGCGCTCGCCGGACGAGTTCTACCGGCTGCTGTGCGCCGAGGGCGTGACGATCCTCAACCAGACGCCGAGCGCCTTCCGCCAGCTCATCGCCGCGCAGGCGGCGAGCGCGGAGGAGCACCGCCTGCGCCACGTGATCTTCGGCGGCGAGGCGCTGGAGCTGGCCACGCTCGCGCCCTGGTTCGCGCGCAACGACGACCGGCGCACGCGGCTGGTCAACATGTACGGCATCACCGAGACCACCGTCCACGTCACCTACCGCCCGCTCGTGGCGGCGGACGCGGAGCGGGTCGGCGCGAGCCCGATCGGCCGGCGCATCCCCGACCTGCGGACGTACGTGCTGGACGGCGCGGGCGAGCCGGTGCCGATCGGCGTCGCGGGCGAGATGTACGTCGGCGGGGGCGGCGTGGCGCGCGGGTACCTCAATCGTCCCGAGCTGACGGCGCAGCGCTTCGTCCCCGATCCGTTCTCGACCCTCCCCGGCGCGCGGCTGTACCGCACGGGGGACCTGGGCCGCTGGCTGGCGGACGGGACGATCGAGTACCTGGGGCGCAACGACCAGCAGGTGAAGGTCCGCGGCTTCCGTATCGAGCTGGGCGAGATCGAGGCGCGGCTGTGCGGACATCCCGCCGTCCGCGAAGCCGTGGTGATGGCGCGCGAGGACGTGCCGGGCGACCAGCGGCTGGTGGCGTACTGGGTGGGCGGGGAAGAGACCGACGCGGAGGCGCTGCGGACGCACCTCTCCGGGATCCTTCCGGACCACATGCTCCCCGCGGCGTACGTCCGCCTGGACGCGCTGCCGCTAACCACGAACGGCAAGGTGGACCGGCGCGCCCTCCCGTCGCCCGACGAGATGGCGTTCCCGCGGCGCGGCTACGAGGCGCCCGCGGACGAGACCGAGACGGCGCTGGCGGAGATCTGGGCCGACGTGCTGCGCGTGGAGCGCGTGGGGCGGCGCGACCACTTCTTCGACCTGGGCGGGCACTCGCTGCTGGCGGTGAAGGTGATCTCGCGCGTGCGGCAGGTGCTGGGGAGCGAGGTGGCGCTGGGCGACCTCTTCCTTCGTCCCGTGCTGGCCGACTTCGCGCGCGGCATCGCGCAGGCGGGGGGCGCGGCGCTTCCCCCCATCGAACCCGTGGACCGGGGCGGGCGGCTCGCGCTGTCGTTCGCGCAGCAGCGGCTCTGGTTCCTCGACCGGCTGGGCGGCGCGGGCGCCGCCTACCACGTCCCCCTGCGCCGGCGGATGCGCGGCGCGCTGGACCGCGAGGCGCTGGCGCGCGCGCTGGACGCGGTGGTGGCGCGGCACGAGGCGCTGCGCACCACCTTCCGGGTGATGGACGGCGAGGCCGTGCAGTGGATCGCCCCGCCCGACGCCGGGTTCCGCCTGGTCGAGCACGACCTCTCCACCGAGCCCGACCGCGAGGTTCGCCTCCGCCGCCTGATGGCCGAGGAAGCCGGGGCGCCGTTCGACCTGGCGCAGGGCCCGCTGATCCGCGGCCGGCTGGTGCGCATGGAGCCGGACGACCACGTGCTACTCGTCACCATGCACCACATCGTCTCCGACGCGTGGTCGATGGGGGTGCTCTTCGGCGAGCTGGGTGTGCTGTACGCGGCGTTCGGGCGCGGCGAGCCCGACCCGCTCCCCGCGCTCCCGCTCCACTACGCCGACTACGCGGCGTGGCAGCGGCGCTGGGTGGAGGGCGAGGTGCTGCAGCGCCAGCAGGACTACTGGACGCGGACGCTGGCCGGCGCGCCCGAGCGCCTGGAGCTCCCCGCCGACCGCCCGCGCCCGGCCGAGCAGGACCACGCCGGCGCCTCCGTGGCGCTGGAGCTGGACGAGGCGACGACGGAGGGGCTGAAGGCGCTCGGCCGCCGGCGCGGGACCACGCCGTTCATGACGCTGCTGGCGGCGTGGGCCGTGGTGCTCTCCCGCCTTTCCGGGCAGGACGACGTGGTGGTGGGCACGCCCACGGCGAACCGCGGCCGGCGCGAGATCGAGGGGCTGATCGGCTTCTTCGTGAACACGCTGGCGCTGCGCTTCGACCTCGCCGGCGCGCCGACGGTGGCCGAGCTGCTGGAGCGGGTGAAGGCGCGCACGCTGGAGGCGCAGCACCACCAGGACATCCCCTTCGAGCAGGTGGTGGAGCGGGTGCAGCCCGCGCGCAGCCTGTCGCACACCCCGCTCTTCCAGGTGATGTTCGCCTGGCAGCCGGCGGCGGAGGGCGGCGGCCTGGCGCTGCCGGGGCTGTCGCTGGAGCCGCTCGGCGGCGCCGCGCAGTCGACGGTCAAGTTCGACCTCTCGCTGGGGCTGTCGGAGCGGGGCGGGCGGATCGGCGGCGCGGTGTCGTACGCGACGGCGCTCTTCGACCGGTCCACGATCGAGCGGCACGTGGGCTACCTGCGCCGCGTGGTCGAGGCGATGGCGATGGACGAGACCGCGCGCGTGGACCGCATCGTCCTGCTGGCGGACGAGGAGCGGGCGCGGGTGGTGGATGAGTGGAACGCGACCGACGCGGCCTTCCCCGCCGACGCCGGCGTGCACGCGCTGTTCGAGGCGCAGGCGGCGCGCACTCCGAACGCGCTTGCGATCGTCCACGGCGACCGCTCGCTCACCTACGCGGAGCTGGACGAGCGGGCGAACCGGGTGGCGCGCGCCCTCGTCCGGCGCGGGGTGACGCCGGGCGCGCGCGTCGCCCTCCTCCTCCCGCGCTCGCTGGAGCTGGCGGTGGCGGAGCTGGCCGTGCTGAAGGCCGGCGCAGCCTACGTGCCGCTGGACCCGGCGTATCCCGAGGAGCGTCTGCGCTTGATCCTCGAGGATGCCGGTATCAGCGCGGTGCTTGCGTGCGCCGATCTCCAGCTCCAGCTGAGCCGCGAGGTCAGCGTCCTGCG
>DASQLJ010000309.1:0-4117 GCA_035630095.1 Longimicrobium sp. | reverse complement strand
CGGCGCTGGAGCGGAGCTTGAGCGAGATCGTCCGGCGTCACGAGTCGCTGCGCACCGTCTTCCGCGAGGTGAACGGCTCGCCGGTGCAGGTGATCGCGCCCTTCGGCGGATTCGCCCTGCCGATGGAGGAGCTGTCGGCGTTCAGCGAGGCGGATCGCGAGGCGGCGGTCAGGCGGCGCGCCGGCGAGGAGGCGCGGCGGCCGTTCGACCTCTCGGCGGGCCCGCTCTTTCGTGCGGCGCTGCTGCGGCTGGGCGCCGAGGATCACGTGCTGCTGCTTTCGATGCACCACGTCGTCAGCGACGGGTGGAGCATGGACGTGCTCTACCGGGAGCTGTCGGCGCTGTACGAGGCGTACCACGAGGGGCGTGAGTCACCGCTGCCGGAGCTCGGGGTGCAGTACGCCGACTACGCGGTGTGGCAGCGCGAGCAGCTGGAGGGCGAGGCCCTGGATCGGCAGCTGGCGTACTGGCGGGAGCGGCTCGCGGGCGCGCCGGAGCTGCTGGAGCTGCCGACGGACCGTCCCCGCCCGGCCGTGCAGACGTACCGGGGCGCGACGGTTCCGGTGGAGCTCTCCCCCGAGCTGCTGGAGCGGTTGCAGGCGCTGGGGCGGAGCGAGGGCGCGACGTTGTACATGGTGGTGCTGGGCGCCTTCCAGGTGCTGTTGTCGAAGTACAGCGGGAGCGAGGACATCGTCGTGGGCACCCCGATCGCGGGGCGGACCAGGAAGGAGGTGGAGGAGCTGATCGGCTTCTTCGTCAACACGCTGGTGCTGCGGACCGATCTCTCGGGAGACCCGGGCTTCCGCGAGGTGCTGCGGCGGGTGCGGGAGGTGACGCTGGGCGCGTACGAGCACCAGGAGGTGCCCTTCGAGCGCCTGGTGGCCGAGCTGCAGCCGGAGCGGACCCTGAGCCACTCGCCGCTCTTCCAGGTGCTGTTGACGCTGCAGAACGCCGGGGGTGGGGGAGGCGCTCTTCCGGGACTCAGCGTGAGTGGCGTCGGTGCGGAGCTCGACGGCGCCAGGTTCGATCTCTCCCTGATGGTCAAGGCGACCGCCCAGGGTCTGCGCGTCGGACTGAACTACAGCACCGACCTCTTCGAGCGCGGCACGGCCGACCGGATGCTCGGCCACCTGGCACGAGTACTGGAGCAGGTCGCCGCCGATGCGGACGTGAGCCTCTCGCGCCTGGCGCTCGCCGGGCCGGAGGAGCGTGCGCAGGTCGTCGTGGAGTGGAACCGGACGGAGCGGCCGTTCCCGCGGGAGGCCTGCATCCACCAGCTCTTCCAGGCGCGGGCCGAGCGCACGCCCGACGCGGTGGCCCTGGCCTGGGGCGCGGAGGAGCTGACGTACCGGGAGCTGGACGAGCGCGCCAACCGGCTGGCGCACCACCTGTCCGCGCTGGGCGTGGGGCCGGAGAGCCGCGTGGGGCTGCGCCTGGAGCGGAGCGTGGAGAACGTGGTCGCCACCCTCGCCGTGCTCAAGGCCGGCGGCTGCTGCGTCCCCGTGGACACGAGCTACCCGGCCGAGCGGATGGAGCTGATGCTGGCCGACAGCGGCGCGCGGGTGCTGCTGAGCCGGAGCGAGCTCGTCCCCGCGGAGACCGGGCGTTCGCTGCGCGTCGTCTGCCTGGACCAGGCCGCCGAAGCGGTGGCGGGCCGCCCGGCCGATCCGCCGCGGAACGGCGCGTCGGCGCAGAACCTGGCCTACGTCTTCTACACCAGCGGGAGCACGGGGCGGCCCAAGGGCGTGATGATGGGGCACCGCGAGGTGGTGCAGTACGCATGCTGCCTCCCCGAGACGATGCCGATCAGCCCCGGCGACCGCGTGGCGCAGGCGTCGAACGCGAGCTTCGACGCGGCGGTCTTCGAGATCTGGGGGGCGCTGCTGAACGGGGCCACGCTGGTGGGCATCGACCGCGACGTGCTGCTGTCGGCGCCGCTGCTGGGGCAGGCTTTGCGCGAGCAGGGGATCACGCACCTCTACCAGACGGCGGCGCTCTTCAACCAGCACGTGCGGGAGCAGGTCGACGTCTACGCCGGCCTGCGCCAGCTGGTCTTCGGGGCCGAGGCCGTGGGGACGGAGAGCGTGCGCCGGATGCTGCGGGAGGGGAAGCCTGCTCGCGTGCTGCACGAGTACGGGCCCACCGAGGCCACCGTGTGGTGCACGCTGGAGGAGGTGCGGGAGGTGGCGGAGGACGCGCCCACGGTGCTGATCGGCAGGCCGATCCCGAACGCGCGGGCCTACGTCCTGGGCCCGGCGGGCGAGCCGCTCCCGGTGGGAGTGCCCGGCGAGCTGTGCATGGGGGGGGCGGGGGTGGTGCGCGGCTACCTGGGCCGGCCGGGTCAGACGGCCGAGCGCTTCGTGCCGGACCCGTTCGCGGCGGAGCCCGGTGGGCGGATGTACCGCACCGGCGACAGGGCGCGGTGGAAGGCCGAGGGGAAGCTGGAGTTCATGGGCCGCCTGGACGACCAGGTGAAGATCCGCGGCTTCCGCATCGAGCCGGGGGAGGTGGAGGCGGCGATGGCGGCGTACCCGGGGGTGCGCGAGGCCCGGGTGATGATGCGCGAGGACCAGCCGGGAGACAAGCGGCTGGTGGCGTACGTGGTGGGGAGCGTGGAGGTGGACGGGCTGCGCGCGCACCTGCGCCAGGGCCTGCCGGAGTACATGGTGCCGCGGGCGATCGTCGCCATGGACCGGCTGCCGCTGAACGCGAACGGAAAGGTGGACCGCAAGGCGCTGCCGGTGCCGGAGTACGCGGCCGACGCGGAGCGGTACGTGGCGCCGCGGACGCCGGTGGAGGAGGTGCTGGCGGGAATCTGGGTCGAGGTGCTGCGGCTGGAGCGCGTGGGCGTGGAGGAAGGCTTCTTCGACCTGGGCGGGCACTCGCTGCTGGCCATCCGGGTGGTGTCGCGGATCCGCGAGCTGTTCGGGGTGGAGCTGCCGCTGCGGGCGCTCTTCGAGGGACCCACGGTGGCGGAGATGGCGAGGGCGGTGGAGGAGATGCGCCGCGCGGAGCTGCCGGTGCTCCCCCCGGTGGTGCCGGTGGAGCGTGACGGGACGCTGCCGCTCTCCTTCGCGCAGGAGCGGCTCTGGTTCATCGACCGGCTGGAGCCGGAGAGCGCCGCCTACAACGTCCCCGTGGTGTGGCGGGTCGGCGGTGCGCTGGACGAGGCGGCGCTGGAGCGGAGCTTGAGCGAGATCGTCCGGCGTCACGAGGCGCTGCGGACGGTCTTCAGGGAGGTGGACGGCTCGCCGGTGCAGGTGGTGGCGCCCTTCGGCGGGTTCATCCTGCCGGTGGAGGACCTGTCGGGGTTGAGCGACGCGGATCGCGAGGCGGCGCTCAGGCGGCGCGCCGGCGAGGAGGCGCGGCGAGCGTTCGACCTCTCGGCGGGACCGCTCTTCCGTGCGGCGCTGCTGCGGCTGGGTGCCGAGGATCACGTGCTGCTGCTGTGCATGCACCACATCCTGGTCGATCAGTGGAGCATGGGAGTGCTCCGCCGGGAGCTGTCGACGCTGTACGCGGCATACCGCGAGGACGGCGAGTCGCCGCTCGCCGAGCTGGCGGTGCAGTACGCCGACTACGCGGTGTGGCAGCGCGGGCAGCTGCGGGGCGAGGTCCTGGACCGGCATCTCGCGTACTGGAAGGAGCACCTGGCCGGAGCACCGGAGCTGCTGGAGCTGCCCACGGACCGTCCCCGCCCCGCGGTGCAGACGTACCGCGGGGCGCGCGAGGGGATCATGCTGTCCGGCGAGCTGCTGGCGCGCCTCGAGGCGCTGGGGCGCAGCGAAGGCGCAACGCTGTTCATGACGCTGCTGGCCGCTTTCCAGGTGCTGCTGGGCAGGTACGGCGGGAGCGAGGACGTGGTGGTGGGCAGCCCGATCTCCGGACGGACGCGGCGGGAGGTGGAGGAGCTGATCGGCCTGTTCCTCAACACGCTCGTGCTGCGTACCGACCTCTCGGGAGACCCGGGCTTCCGTGCGGTGCTGGGGCGGGTGCGGGAGATGACGCTGGGCGCGTACGAGCATCAGGAGATTCCGTTCGAGCGCCTGGTCACCGAGCTCCAGCCGGGGAGGTCCCTGAGCTACTCGCCGCTGTTCCAGGTGATGTTCGTGCTTCA
>DASQLJ010000308.1:0-2611 GCA_035630095.1 Longimicrobium sp. | reverse complement strand
TGGCGATCTCGCGCGAGCTGATCCGCAAGATGGGCGGCGACATCGAGGTGGAGAGCGAGCCCGGCCACGGCAGCACCTTCACCGTCCGCCTCCCGCGCGCCGTCGCCTCCGCGGAGAGCGGCTGACGAACGGCGGGGTCTCACAGAGGGCACAGAGGTCACGGAGGAACGTCTCCTCCGTGACCCCTGCTTTTTCGTATCGCTGAATCAGCTTTGGTCTCACGCAGAGCCAGCAGAGAACTGCGGTTGTTTCTGCTAACTCCGCTGACTCTGCGTGAAACCGCTGTTCTTCGGTAAAAGGATCAGACGACGATGGCGCCGGGGAGGGCTACGGCGACGGATTCGAGCTGGAAGCGGCACGAGCGGAACGCGCCGCCGAAGCCGGCGCCGATCACGTCCACCTCCTTCACGGCGCCCGTGCCCGTGAGCACCAGCGGCGGCACGCCGGTGAAGCCGGGCTGGGGATGGAGGACGAAGGCGCGGTCGTCCGGGATCTGGTAGCGCACCGACGCGGTCACGTCGAACACCCGGTCGTCGGCGGTGACTCGCGCGGTATCCTCGATCGACGAATCCCAGGGGCCCAGCAGCGCCAAGCGCCGGCCGGCGAGCCCCGGCTCCTCGTACAGGTCGATCCACGCGTCTTCGATGCGGTCGATCCTCGCGGCGAAGCGGGTGGCGCGGAACTCCAGGCACTTCAGCACCATCGGCGCCGTCATCAGGTCGCCGCGGATGGGGGCGAGGAAGTGGTAGACGGAGTACACCACGAGCTGCTGGCTGCTGTCCACGTAGGCGCAGGAGCCCGCGTCCATGTTGCACCAGTTGCCGCTCGTCTCGAAGCGCTTCGAATCGACGAAGGCCATGAAGGAGCCGGCGAGCTGCGCGGGCTGCGGGACCGGCGCCAGCGGCAGCATCTCGTGCGCCACCTTGAACAGGTACGCGCGATTCTCCCCCGCCGAGAGCGGGTTGGGCTGCGTCTCCTCGGTGTTCTCGAAGCCCACCAGGTACAGCGACTCGGAGCCGTTCGGCGCCTCTTCCCAGAGAAAGTCGAGGCCCTGGAACTTGCGGTGGAAGCGGTGGTCCACGGGCGGGAAGTACTGGGCGATGAACGACCAGTCGGTCATCCCCGCGCCGCCCAGGTACAGGTCCAGGTGGAAGGCCGCGGTGATCCCCGCCGGCGCGACGTCGCTGTCGCTCCACACCGCCAGGATCAGCCGCCCGTCCTTCAGCGGCGTGATGGCGCAGGCGCCGGCCTTGAACGCCGGCCGGTCGATCTCCTGCGCGGGAAGGCGCACCGGCGCCGCGGGGTCGGCCAGGTCCAGGAAGACGATCTTCGAGTCCCCGGCGGCGCCGTTCTCGATCGGCACCACCGCCACCGAGCCCAGCAGGCTCAGCCCGCCCGGGTGCCAGTAGTCGCCGTCGATGCGGAAGTAGCTGGTCAGCCGGTCGATGGTGGCCGGGTCGCGGTCCCTCACCAGGTTCGAGCCCCACGGCCCCGGGTCCGGCGCGCGCGAGCTGAGGCGGCTCACCAGCAGGTCCGCCCGCTGCGTCTTGTAGGGGAAGCTCCCCGTGACCAGCAGGTGGTTGCCCAGGCGCTGCACGCCCTGGAAGTGGTTGTCCTTGCCGCCCTTCTTGTGGAAGACGCTGTAGCGCTTGTCGGCGAAGTCCTTGGGATAGCCGTCCATCACCGCGATGCGCTCGCCGCGCTCGTTCAGCGAGCGGAACTGCGTGACCACGTCGGGGAGCGTGCTTCGCTGTGCCATGATCAGAACCAGAGGCTGAAGCCGTACCCCACGCCCACCCCGCCCTCGCAGCAGTCCAGCGCCGCGCGCACACCGCCGAGCGACGCCACGCCGATGTTCAATCCTCCCGACACGGCGAAGTCCCACCCCCGGTGGCCCAGCGGTGGGAGCGACCCGCGGTAGTGCGCGCGGGGGGTGGCCCACACCTCGATCCGCCCGATCGCCAGCGGCACCATGTACCCGGCGCCCACGCCGATCGGCAGGTCGGCCACGGTCCCATTCTCGCCATGCACGGCGCCGGCGCCCGCGAACACGCGGAAGGTGGGGTTGGAGATCGACGTCGGCCGCGGACAGGGGTTGACCAGCACCGACGCCAGCGCGCCGGCCATCAGGTGCGTCTCGAAGTCGCCGCCCCGCGGGTTCAGCGTCCCCACGCCGCCCGACACCGCGACGCGCTTGCAGTTGCCGGTCTGGTAGAGACGCGACGCCGTCACCGCGATCGCCGTCCCACCCGCCTCGCCGCCGTGTCCCACGTCCACGCCGGCGCGCGTGTCGTAGCTGTAGGTGGGATCGAAGAACACCGGCAGCCCACGGAGCTGCCCCCGCGCCGGCGAGGGCGACACGGCCGGCGCCGCCGCGAGCAGCAGCGCGACGAACGCACATCGCGAGGTGGAGAGGTGTCGCATCGGTTTGATCCTCGTCATCCCAAGATTTGTGGCAGTGATACGGCAGGCGTGGAGATCCGACGACGGATGCGGGGTCTGGGGCGGGCGGAATCAGGGGCGCGGCCGCGGGCTTGTCATCGACACCGGCGACGTCAACGGCTTTGAACATAGTGCCGTAAAAGGTGCTCCCGCTGCAAGCTTCTTCGAT
>DASQLJ010000307.1:0-3924 GCA_035630095.1 Longimicrobium sp. | reverse complement strand
CACCACGGCGACCGGGTCGCGCGCGGAGCTGAACACCGGCGTGTACTACACGTACGGCACCGGGTCGGGCGACACGCAGAACGGCTTGGCGGCGGGCACGCCCGAGGTGGCCGACCCCACGCTGCGCACCGACGCGCAGCTGAAGGTCGACGGCACGCGCGACGCGCGCTTCCTGCTGAAGGTGGACTCGACCGGCGCGGTGCGCTCGCAGTCGGGGATCTCCACCAACCTGCGCTTCACCCACTACCGCTCGGCGCCGTTCTACGGCGCGGGCGGCGGCAACTCGCCGATCCCCATCATCCGGAACGAGGAGCTGATCCTCTTCCGCGCCGAGATCCGCTGGTTCACCGGCGACAAGCCGGGGGCCATGGCCGACCTGAACTTCGTGCGCACGAACTCGGGCGGGCTGGCGCCGATCGCGGCCGTCCCGGCCACCGACGCGGCGTTCGTGGACCTGCTCCTGTACGAGCGCCGCTACTCGGTGCTGTACGAGGGCGGGTGGCGCTGGCTGGACCTGCGCCGCTTCGGCCTGCTGTCGCGGCTGGACAACTACCCGCGCGCGGGCGACAAGGCGCCGTCGTTCTTCCCGATCCCGTTCCCCGAGTGCCTGGCTCGCGGCGGCGCGGGCTCGGCCCCGGGGTGCTGATCGGCACGGCACCACGGTAGATGGGTGGCGGCGCCCGGGAGAGCTCTGGCTTTCCCGGGCGCCGCCCGTATCTGCCTTCCACACCTCAACGGGAGATCGCGATGCGAGGAACCCTACGTGCGCTGGCGCTGGCCGCGGTGCTGGCGGGGGCGGCGGGATGCGGGCCCAAGCCGGGCATCGCGCCGCGTGCCCAGCCGGTTCCGGTGCGGGTGACCAACCAGAACCGCGCCGACGTGGTGATCTATATGGTGCGTTCGGGGACGCAGGCGCGCCTGGGCACGGTGGTGTCGGGCGAGACGACGACCCTGACGATCCGCAACGTGCCGCTGGAGCAGCTCCAGCGCGTGCAGTTCGACGTGCGCCGCATCGGCGCCGACGGCACCTTCCGCACCCGGCAGGTGTCGCTGGGGCGCGAGCAGATGGTGGTGCTGCGCATCGAGGACCTGCTCTCCACCAGCCAGGTCTCCGTGGCCGAGAACCCGTCGCCCGCCAAGCAGCTTCCCTGAGCGGCGCACCGGGGCGGCGGCGGCTTCGTCGTCCGACACGAACGCGGGCGGCGCCGGGGGATCATCCCGGCGCCGCTCGTTCGTTCCGACCCGTCGCGCCGCCTTTCGCGGACGGATATCTTCGTGGCGGCCTCGACTCACCCCACCCGCAGACGCCGCCCGCGTGAGCCACTTCGACCCGAGCTGGTGCGCCCGCATCAACGCGCACCGCAAGCCGACGGAGCCCGTCCCCGCGCCGCCACCGCCGGCCACGGCGCCGGATCCGCCGTCCGCGGCGGATACATCGCCGTTCAAGCCGCGCGTGATCCCGAAGGAGCACACCTGCGAGCTGTGCGGCACGGTGATGTACGACCACAACTGCAAGATCGTCTGCCCCAACTGCGGCTACAAACGCGACTGCAGCGATCCGTGATTCGGGTTTCGATTGAAGCAGGGGGGTCGATGCAGACGTGGTTCAACACGCAGCAAAAAACACCCGGCAGGGCCACGAGGGCACTGCCGGGTTCTAACTGGTCCCGGGACCTTGCCGAAGCAGTGGATCATCCGGGCTCTGTGCTTAGGAAATTAAGCAAATGGCATCCGCAAAGCAAGGGGCCTTCGTTGGCCGCGCCGAAGCCGTGCTGTCACGCGATCGCCTGGAACGATACTCGGCTACGGCAACGGAACCAAGGTGGGAGCACCTGGCACGTTACGAGTGGAATGTAGCGATTTGCGAAGCATTCTACCCGCTTCTGCATCACCTCGAGATCGTGTTGAGGAATCGTCTCGACCGTGTCGGGGAGGCTGCCTATCCATTCCGCCGCGTGAACCACATTCGATCGTGGCTCGATGCGATTCCCTCGGCTCTGCATACGTATGGCGTGAACGATGTGTTCAGAGCCAAACAAAAGCTCTTTGGAATCGATCGGGCAACGGGGGCTCTTCTCGCGCCGACGCGTCAGTTCACCGCGGGCGATCTGATCGCTTCTCTCGACTTCGGCTTCTGGACGGGCCTTTTCAACCGCGATTACCTGTTCCAGAGTTCCCGGGACAAGCGGCTCTGGCCACACGGCTTGAAAGACGTTTTCCCCTACGCGCCGACGGTGCCCACGCTGAAGAGCATCAGCGGGCGCTTGAACCAACTGCGACACCTTCGCAACCGGATCTTTCACCACGAACCGATCTGGCGCCGGCCAGACCTCGCCGCGGACCGCGACAACATACTCGAGCTCGTCGATTGGATGAGCCCGGAGATCGGCCGCGTTCTCCGGGCGACCGAACGGCTGTCCGACGTCATCTCTGACGATTTTCGCCGACGTCTTCGCATACGCATCTACCGCGAATCCCGCCGGTAGCGTTACCCCTGGCTCGGCAAACATCGCTCACATGTGCATCCGGCGCCCCGGCTTCGCGAACCCCTCGGGCGCGCCTACAACGCCGCGGCGGCCGAGGATGCGTGGCGGCGCACGGTGGACTTCTTCACACGAACGTGAAGCGGTAGGCGTCGGCCGAATGCTGGAAATGGAGAGCGGGGCAGCGACGTGAACGCCGCTGCCCCGCTTCTCATCCTTCCCCGTTCATCTCGCGCGTACGCCCAGCGATGCGCAGGGGTTCGCGCGGGCGAGCTTCACCTCGTTGCGGGCCGAGTCCAGCACCAGCAGCGCGGCCAGCCCGGCGATCGTGGCGCAGGCGCCCAGGGCCAGCCACGGCGCCGGCGCGAGCATCGCCACCAGCGTTCCGCCGGCCACGGCCAGCGCGACGAACACCGCCGTGAGCCCCGCGAGCCAGGCGCCGCCCGAGGGCCCCGCGAGGAGCCGCACCAGCCGGCGGTGCACCGGTGAGAAGATCCCTCCGAGCACGCCAGCCAGCACCTCGGCCACCAGGGCCCCGATGAACTCCCAGAGCAGCCAGAGCGCCCCGGCGCCCAAGGCTCCGGCGATCCAGGTCCACGCGCTCATCGTTCCGGCCCCGCGTCAGCGGGTGCGCGCCTTGAGCGCGCGGAACTCGCGGACGAACGCCTGCGCGTCGCGCGCGGAGAACGAGGCGGTGAGGTCGGTGCCGTTCACCTCGGTGTCCTCGAAGAGCCGGTCGCCGTCCTCGGTGACGAACACCAGCCGGCCGCCGCGGTAGTCCACCGTGCGCAGGTCGCGGATCGGCACCTCCAGGCTGCGACGCAGCACGGTGCCCACGGTGTTGCGCACCACCGACGAGATCATCGAGGCGAAGATGCCGTCGTTGTCGCGGGTGTCGCGGTCCACGTCGGCGCGGATCTCGCGCAGGGTGCGGTCGGTGAGCTGCAGCGCCACCACGCCGCGGGTCAGGACCAGCGAGGCCACGTCGTTGGTGGTGGTGATGGCCAGGTGCGCGTCGCGCAGCGAGTGCCGCGGGCCCGGGCGGGCGATGTGGCCGCCGTCGTCGCCGATCTCGATCCGAGTCTCGCCGTGGTCGTGACCCTGCGCCACTGCCTGGTGCGCGGGAATGACGAGGAGCGCGGCGACCGCGAGCGCTGAGAGCTTCATGGGGGAACTCTGCCGTGGCGAAAGGTGAGGAGAGGAGGTCTGCCCGCTCTCCTACGGCGTCCCCGAGACGGAGGTTTCAGCCTCCGGCGCGTCGGCCGAAATTCCGTTCGGACGCCCCGGGACGACACGGCCTCAGGGCGTGTCTCCAATGAGGTAGCGGTCCACCAGCGCCTCGTCCAGCACGTCGCCCTGGGCGTCGACGATGAGCGGAAGGCGGCGGCCGCGCAGCCGCACGCCCGTCCACGGCGCGTTCACGCGCACGCCGCCGGCATGG
>DASQLJ010000306.1:0-5064 GCA_035630095.1 Longimicrobium sp. | reverse complement strand
GGTCGAAGTTGAAGTCGCGCGTGGCCTCGTCCAGGTAGGCGGCGACCACCTTCGCGACGGCCTCCTCGCGGAAGAAGTCTTCGTCGCCGAAGAAGAAGAACGCACCCCCCGCGGTCTTTTCGCGGAGAGTGCGGGCGAGCTGGTCGTAGCGGATCTGCGGCACGCGGGTGGCCGGAGCGGCTGGGGTGAACGCGCTAGGGCTCGATCCCCTCCGGGACGTGCCCGGTGCTCACCGCCACCGCGCCCTCGAGCGGGCCCTGGGGGCGGAAGAGCACGTCGTGGTACGGCATCTCGCGCACTCGCACGCCGATCTCGGCCAGGCGGCTGGTGAGCCCCGTCGCCTCCTGGTGCGCGGCCGTGGAGAGCAGGCGGCGGAGAAGCTGGCGCGACGGCGCCTCCACCGCAACGGCGGGAAGGCTGCTCACCGCCGGCCGCGGGCGCATCAGCGGCACCCAGGCGGCCACGGCCACCATCGCCGCCACGGCCACGGTGCCCAGCGCCTGCGCCGGCCCGGCCAGCGAGCGCTCGCGGCGGGCCTCGAAGTCGGCCTGGTGCAGCCGCCAGCGCAGCCGCTCGCCGAAGTCCTCCGACACCTCCAGCTCGGGGAGGCCGCGGAGCACGTCGGTGCCGCGGCGCAGCACGCGGTCGTAGTGCGCGCAGCTGTCGCACGCGTCGGCGTGCGCCTCCATCGCTTCGCGCTCGGCCCACGACACGTCGTGGTCCAGGTACGCCGAGTACCGCTCGAGGTACTGCTGACAGTCGATCATGGCCTGTGGCACCGCGTCCCGGAGTCCCCCGCCGGCCCCACCCGGAGCCGGCGACGTTTCGTTGTACGCGCGGTGCCTCCGGGAGTTCCCATCATTAGGGGAAGATGAAGTTCCGCGCCAGAGGCGGGATCGCGAACGAGAATCGTCGCAGGCGTTCCGCGGCCGGATGGCGTGGGTCGGCTCCCGGTCTCACGGGGACAGGTAGTACCACGCTCCTCGACCACGGGTCGCGCGTGACCGGAAGGGCGGGCGCGTGGACAGGGGGCCCGCGCCCCGACGGTCATCCGCCGATTCGTTCGAACCCGATGTCGTCCATGCTGGAGCCGAGCGTGAGCCGGAAGTCACCTTCATAGGGAGGAAGGTTTGCCGAGCACACGACCAGGTGGAGGTCGAACACCCCCGGGCCTCGCAGCGCAAAGTCCTCGAAGGTCGCCTTGCGGTCGACGATCTTGTGGTTGATCCCCAGCCATGCCTCGTTCGCCCGGTGGAAGTACACATAGAAGGCGTCCAGCGAGCGCGCCATGCCGGAAGGGATGGACACACCGACGGTGCTCACGCCTTTCCACTTCATCTCGTACAGTTCGAGCGTGCGGGTGCCCGGGGACTCGTGCTGGTCGATCCGCGTCACGTAGGCCACGCACTCCCGCGCGATCTGGTCGCGGTGGAGGTTGTGGACCTCGATGTAGAAGTAGCGTGCCCGCGGGTTCGATTCGTGGGGGTCTTCGTACGCGGACGGGGGAACTGTGAGCGCGAAGCGGTTGCGCCAGTGCGGCTGCCACTTCGGGTGCTGCTGCACCTTGCGGTAGATGAACTCGGGGAGGGTTCGACGGTCCGAGAAGGGAAAGCAGTTCACCTGGAGGTACTTCATCACCCCATCCTCCGGGAGAACCCCGTCCTCGCGGAACGCGAGGATCTCGAGCTGGAGGTACGTGGCCAGGGCGAGCTCCTGGTGCGAGAACAGCGAGCCCCGGCACGCATCCCTCCCTTCGAGCCGTTCGCGCCTGAAGTCGATGAACAGCAGGTATTCCGACTCGCGCAGCTTCCGGAAGATGTTCTCCTGGACACCGTGCAGCGTCTGCTCCGCCACGCCGATGTAGGGTTCGTATCCGAGCTCTCTCAGCTCGGCCGCCACGCGGTGCGCGATTTCCACCTCGGATGTTTCCTGCTGCTGGCCGCAGCTGATGAACACCCTGGCGCGATCCTGCTCGCTGGCCTTCGCCATGATCACGATCCGGGTCCGAGGTTCACTCGAATGCTCACCGCAGCACGCCAGTCCGAAGCTAGGCCTCCCTTTTCCCAAACACAATCGGAACGAAATCTGTCCTCCCGGCAGGGGCCGTACGGGGCCTGGGGGGAAGAACGGAGGCGGGTCGCCCGGAATCCGGCGGCCCGCCCCATCGAGTGTAGCGTCGGACGTGGTCTAGCGTTCGATGGCGATCGCTCCGTTCGCGGGGTTCAGTCCAGCACCGGGGCGATGATCCGCGCGAAGGAGTTGCGCGCGCGGTTCAGCCGGCTCTTCACCGTGCCCAGGTTGGTGTCGGTGATCTCGGCGATCTCCTCGTACGTCTTCCCCTCCATCTCGCGCAGCATGAACACAGTGCGGTGGTGCTCGGGGAGCTGGTCCACGGCCGCGTCCACCTGGGCCTTCAGCGCGCGCTTCCGGAACAGGTCGTCGGGGCGGTAGGTGTTGTCCTCCCACTCCAGCGGGCGCTGGTCGGCCTCGCGGTTCTTCAGCAGCGTCTGGAAGAGCACCAGCGGGTTGCGCGAGCGGTTGCGCAGCTCGTTCTTCGCCAGGTTGCTGGCGATGGTGTAGATCCAGGTCGAGAACTTCTTGCTCTGGTCGAAGCGGTGCAGGTGCCGGTAGACCCGGATGAACGTCTCCTGCACCAGGTCCTCGCCGCGCTCGCGGTCGCCGGTGGTGCGGTAGACGAAGTTCAGCAGCCGGTTCTGGTAGCGCTCCACCAGCTCGTCGAACGCGCGCCGGTTGCCGGCGAGGAAGGCGGCCACCACCTCGCTGTCGTCCAGCGTCTTGAGGCCGGCTTTTTCGCGCGGCGGTGCGTGGCTCTGGGCCAGGACTTCGAACATGGGACCCCCTTGTGAGGAACCGCTTTGTGGCAGGCTTCGCCACATGCTTGAGGCACGCGCCATACCGGTGTGCGACTGCGCGTAAAGCCTTGTATCCGCTCGTCTTTTGCCGCCCGCGCCCGGCGGGCCCGTCCCGATTCCGTCCACCGCAGGGGACGCTTCGCGTCGCCCCGCGACACATCCCGCCCCGCCTGGGCCCTGCCGGAGAACGCGCCGCCGGCTCCGCGTCTGACGGGGCGTCCTATCTCCCGAACACGAACCCGGCGGCGTACAGCAGGGTGCAGATCGTCTTGCCGTCGGTGATCTCGCCGTCGCGCACCATCCGCAGCGCCTCCGAGAGCGTCACCCGCACCGGCTCCATGAACTCATCCTGATCGTACGACGTCTGGCCCTGGGAAAGATTCGTCGCGAGGTAGAGATGGATGCGTTCGTCGGTGAAACCCGGCGTGGTCCAGATGGTGGTGAGGTGGCGAAGCTCGCCGGCGACCACCCCCGCCTCTTCCAGCAGCTCGCGCCGCGCGCATTCCTCCCACGGCTCTCCCGGGCGTTCGGGGCGCCCGGCGGGAACCTCGTACAGCCACCCGCCGGCCGCGTAGCGGTACTGCCGCACCAGCAGGAGGATGGGATCGTCGCCATCGACGTCGCTCAGCACCGGCAGCACCGCGCTGGCGCCCGAGTGGCGGATCATCTCCAGCTCGCCCGTGGTGCCGTTGGGGAAGCGGACCGTGTCGATCCCCAGGTCCACGATGCGCCCCCTGTGAACCGGCCGGCGCGAGATCATCCCCGCGTCGGCCGGATCCGGCTTCTCCGTCTCGCTCATGTCGTCCGTGTGAAGGAAGATGGAGGCCGAGCGCCCCGCGCTCAACCGGTTCGAACGAACGTTAACTCAGTGCTAATTGAACAGCACCCCGGCAAACGCCGAAGCCCCACGGCCACCCGTGGGGCTTCGTCCGACCGTCGTATCGACGTCTGACGGAACAGTCGACGCCTCACCCCCGCGTCCGCCGCCGCCTCGGCCTCGGCGGGTCGCGGTCGGGGACCGCCGGGAGCGTCATCGTCCCCCCGCCGGAGTCATACCGATTCGGCTGAATGAATGTGCATTCCTCCATTCCTCCACGGACGAATCGACTCACCCTTCCGTAGCCGCCCTTCGGAATGCACAGTTGATTGCCCGATCAGGTATCATATCATACCGCTTTCCCCGGCATCGTTCGGATTCCAGGCTGAGCTGGCTCTCACAGAGGTCACAGAGGACGCGGAGAAAAACTCTGTGACCTCTGTGAGAAACCATGGCGGACCCGACTCGCGGACGATGCCTGGTGATCGGGATCAGATCGCCGCCCGACGAACCTGCGGGGCAATTCGCATTCCCTGTGCGCGGAAAAACAGCGGCGGCACGAGACCTTTCGTCTCGCGCCGCCGCTTCTCGCATCCTCCCCTGATCCGCCGACGTCCGTGCGGGTCCGGAAACGCACTCGCGCACCTGTAAAATCCCGCCGCGGGACGAGTCCCCTACTGCGCCGCGATCCCCTGCGGCGCGACCGCGCGAAGCCCCTCGAACGCCTCCGAGATCGGAACCGAATACGTCCCCTTCGCACCCGCGGCGGCGGCGAGCACGCGGCGGATCGCGGCGCGGTCCACGCTGGCGGGGTCGTATCCGGCACCGATCAGCGCCTGGATCACGCCCTCGGTGTGCACGCGGCTGCGCTCGTAGAAGTCGGGGAAGATGCGCAGCTCGCCGTTGCGCGCCACGATCGGGTCGTAGCGGATGACGAGCGGCACCGGCACGGCGATCCGCGTCGCGCGCGTCTGGCTGGGGCGCGCCAGCAGCCGGGTGATCTCCTGCGCCCCCACCGAGCCGCCGTTGCGCGCGTGGAGGGTGCGCGCCAGCTCCACGATGTCGTTGTTCATCATGCGGATGCAGCCGTGCGACGCGGCGGTGCCCAGGTCGCGCACGTGCGGCGAGCCGTGGATGTAGTAGAGCGGCGCGAAGAACAGCTTCACCCGGCCCATCGGGTTGCTGGGCCCCGGCGGGGTGAGCACGGCGTCGCGCGTCCACTCGCGCCCCTGCGGCGGCCGCCACCACGGGTTCCACTCCGCCGTGGCGATGGTGAACCGCCCGTCCGGCGTGTCGTGGCCCGGCAGCCCCACCGAGACGCGGTAGGTCTTCACCAGGCTGTCGCCGTCGTACAGCCGGAGCCGGTTCTCGGGG
>DASQLJ010000305.1:0-3477 GCA_035630095.1 Longimicrobium sp. | reverse complement strand
AGGTGGCCACCGCCAAGAACCACGTCCACAACATCCTCCGCAAGCTCGAGGTCGAGGACCGCGAAGAGGCGGCCACGTGGCTCCGCCTGCACGGCTCCACCGTCTACGCCGAAGGCACAGAGGTGGGCCTGCGCTGAGCCGGCCTAGATCCTCGTTACCCTTTCGCCCGCGGGCCGCGCGTGGGAAGATGGGAGCCGGTGCCTCTCTCACCCCCGGTCTCCTGCGTGACGACACAGGCGCGAGTCGTTCTGGGGATGCTTCCCCCCCTCCTCGGCGGAATCGTACGGCGGCTCCTGGGCACCGAGCCCGGGATCTCCGTCGTTGGCGACGCGGCCGACGAGCGCGCGCTGGCCGACGCCGTCCGCCGGCAGCGGCCTCACGCCGTGGTGGTGGAGCTGGACGGCGACGTGCTCCCTCCCGCGCTCTGCCTTCTTCTCTGCGAGTTCCCCGACCTCACCTGGATCGCCGTGTCCCGCGACCACGCCCGCGCAACGGTGCACGTCTTCCGGCGCGACCCTCTTCCGGACGTGGGCCCCCGCGACCTCGTCTCCGCCATCCACGCGGCGGGGCGGCGGGAGTGATTCCGCTCCTCATCGCAGTATACCAGGTCCGGCAAAAGAATCGGGGAATCGGGGCACAGAGCAACGGAGGAACGGAGATGAAGCATTGTCTCTGTTCCTCTGTTGCTCTGTGTGACACTGTCTTCTGGTGGATCGGATATGACGCATCGTCCAACACACAACAACATACGCAAGCGGGGAGGCGGAGAATTCCGCCTCCCCGCTTGCGTTTTTTCCACCCGCGCTTCTTCCCCGTCCGCCTCTTCGAGCGCATGAGTGCGGACGGGACGCGGGGGGTGCCGGGCTCCGAACGAAGATCCATGCCGGGTCTGGACCCTGGATCTACGGACGGCCCACGGCGGGTCCATGCGGGGAAGGGGAAGGTACACGCCCGGATGGACCGGACGTGGGCCTCCGGGTCCATTCCGGCGCCGCGCCTTCGCGGCCAACGTACGGCAACACCCGGCGCGCCGGGGACACCCTGGACGACGCCGACGACCCCGCAGACGCATGACCGCCCCCGATCCCCGTCCCTACGCGGCCCGCCGCACAGACCGGAGCGATGCGCGGTGAGCATCCCGGACAGGCACTTCAATGATGCGGTCGACGCCATGCTGAGTCGCCTGGATGCCTTTCGCCCCCCCGTGGTCCAGCCCGAGCCCCCGCCCGCTCCGCCCGCCCCGGCCCGCCCGTCCACGCTGGTGCTGCTGGAGACGGTGGAGCGGCCGGTGGGGGTGGGGAACTGGCAGGGGAACGTGGAGCGCGGGCCCGTGGCCGTGCTGGGCGTGCGGGGGGGGCGGGTGGAGGCCCGCGTGCGGTTCGACCTGCGGGCCGCCGACGCCGCGGCCGCCGCGGACGCGACGCTCCAGCTGCAGCAGCGGATCCGCAGCGCCCGGCTGGAGCCCGGGATGCGCGACTTCCTGGTGCTGGAGCCCGCCGGCGCCGATCCCGCCCAGCTGATCTCCGACGAGGAAGGGTGGCGGCAGACGGTGGAGTACCGCGCCCTCTTCGAGTACCGCTACGAGGACCCGGAGGGCGCGGGAAGCGTGATCGTCCGCATCCCCGTGGACGTGCGCGGCGAGCACCACGAGGACGCGCCGGTCACACGCGACGTGGTGCGCTGGGACCGCGAGGGCGCCGCGCCGCTGGTGGTCCGCGGCCCCCGCACGGTGGGGACGCTCACGCTGCTGTCGCACGCGGGTGCCGGGCTGCCGGCGGGAACCGTGACGCTGCTGCGCACGCACGCCGGCGCCCAGGGCCCGCCGGAGGACCATGCCGATCCCGGCGCGTTCCGCGAAGCGCTGCGGGCCGGCGGGCGCCACGACCGCCTCGTGTTCGACTCGCTGGACGCGTTCACGGCGGCGTTCGTGTCCGCCGGGGGCGACGTGACGCTCGCCGGGCTGGAGACGGACCCGGTGACGGACGAGCCGCTCCCCGCCGACTTCGCCGCGCTGGAGCCGGGACTGGCGCTGGGCGAGGCACTGGCGGCCGCGCGGCTGGCGGACGCGGGCGAGCGCTTCGAGGTGGGCTACCGCGACCCGGAGCCCGCGGAGGGCGAGCCGGGGGACCGGTTTCCCGGAGACTCGACGGCGGTGATGTACCTGCGGGCGGGGCGCGGCTTTCCCGCGTGACCCACCCGGCCCGGGCGCGGACGGCGCCCGCTGCGCGACTCCCAACCACGGAGACGGTGGATTATGGCCGAGATGATCCTGCCGGGCGTCTACATCGACGTCCGCGCCGAAGGGCTGATCGCCGCCGGGCAGGTAACCGTCGGCAACATCGGCATGGTCGGGACCGCCAGCCGCGGGCCGGTGGGCAAGGTGGTGCTGCTGAGCACCTACGGCGAGGCGCTGGAGATCTTCGGCGCCTACGACCCCTGGGACGAGCCCGCGGGCCCGAAGGCGCTGACGCTGGTGCGCGCGCTGGAGCTGGCCTACGCCAACGGCGCCACCACCGTCTACGCCGCCCGCGTGCAGGCCGACGCCGCGCCGGCGAGACGCGCCACCTTCGCGCTGAAGGCCGCCGCGGTCACCGTAGCCACGCTCCAGGCCACCACGCCCGGTACGTGGGGCAATGACATCGAGGTGAACGTCTGGGAAGCCGAGGCGGACGCCGTGATCACCAGCGAGGTGCTCGACGGCCCCGGTCCCATCAGCCTTTCCCGCCCGCCTTCCGAGGACGCCGTGCCCAAGGTCCGCCTCTTTCGCAAGGCGACCGGGGCGACGCAGGTGATGACGGTGGCGTTCGGCGCCGGGGACCCCGTCGCGCCGGGACAGGTGAACGTGGAAGCCGCGAACGGCCGGCTGCGCTTCTTCACGGGCGCGGCGCCGGGCGAGGACGAGACGCCGGTGGACGACGACAAGGTGACCGTAACGTACGCGGTGCCAAAGGCGAACGCCCGCAAGGTCACCCTGCGTTGGGGCGGAGTGACGGAAACGTACACCGTGGCCGACGGCGCGCATCTGGCCGCGCTGCTGGGCGCGCCGGACGACGCGGACGGCTCGGCGCTGGCCCGCGTTTCCGCCTCCACGTCCGGCGATCCCGACGTATTCGCCTCGGCCGCGGACTGGCGGCGGATGGGCGCCGGGACCGGCAACGCGGCGGGGAGCGACGGCGCCGACACGGGCGACACCGACTACAAGACGGCCCTGAACCTTCTCGGCAACGAGGAAGCGCACATCATCGTGGCCGCCGGGCAGGACGCGGGGCTGGCCGACGAGTTGACCGCGCACGTGCAGTCGGCCTCGAGCGACCAGGTGAAGCGCGACCGCGTGGCGGTGGTGGGGAGCGGCCTGGGCAGCAGCGGCAAGGGCGCCACGCCCCAGGAGATCGCCCTGCACAACGTGGCCAGCGACCGCGTGGTGTTCGTGGGCCCCGGCATCCGCACCTCCGACGCGGCCAGCAGGAAGAGCGACAA
>DASQLJ010000304.1:0-9781 GCA_035630095.1 Longimicrobium sp. | reverse complement strand
CTTCTCCACCAGCACCTCCTCCACGCGCCCCACCTCTGCCTGGTACATCTGGGCCTGGATCTCCCGGTGCACGGCGATCAGCTTCACCAGGCGCGCCTGGCCCACGGCCTCGGGGACGAACTGGTCGCGCGGGAGGCGCGTGGCGGGGGTGCCGTCGCGCTCGGAGTAGCGGTAGAGGAACGCGTCGTCGTAGCGCACGGTGCGCATCAGCCCGAGCGTGGCCTCGAACTCCTCCTCGGTCTCGCCGGGGAAGGCGACGATCACGTCGGTGGAGAGCGCGATCCCGGGCATCGCGGCGCGCACCCACTCGATCTTCTCCAGGTACTCGGCCACGGTGTAGCGCCGCAGCATCCGCTTGAGCGTGCGGTCGTGCCCGGCCTGCACGGGAAGATGGAGCTGCTTGCAGACGGTGGGCTCGGTGGCCATCACCTCCACCAGCTCGCGGGTGAAGCCGTTGGGGTGCGGGCTGGTGAAGCGCACGCGGCGGATGCCGTCCACCCGCGCCACCGCGCGCAGCAGGCGGGGGAAGCTCCAGTCGCCGTGCGCGTAGCTGTTCACCGTCTGCCCCAGCAGCGTCACCTCGGGCACGCCGTCGGCCGCGAGCTGCCGGACCTCGTCGAGGATCGCCCGCGGGTCGCGGTTCTTCTCGTCGCCGCGCACGTGGGGGACGATGCAGTAGGTGCAGCGGTAGTTGCAGCCGCGCTGGATCGGCACCCACGCCGACACGGACGAGATGCGGCGCGCGGTGACGCCCTCGTAGTTCTCGAACGGGTCGAAGCCCAGCACCGTGAGCCCGCGCGGCCCGCCGCCGGCCATCGGCAGCGTGCGCCTGGGCGCCGGCGTGGCGGGGCGCAGCTCGGCGAGCTTCTGCGGGAGCTGGCGGTAGGCGTCGGGGCCCATTACCAGGTCCACGCCGCCGTCCTTGCGGAAGAGCTGCTCGCCCAGCCGCTGCGCCATGCAGCCGGTCACGCCGATCACCACGTCGGGCCGCGTCTCGCGCACCTGCTGGAGCTGGCCCACGCGCCCGATCACCCGCTGCTCCGCGTGGTCGCGGATGGCGCAGGTGTTCACCAGGATCACGTCGGCGTCGTCGGGCGTGCTGGTCGCGACGTACCCCTGCTCCGCCAGGATGCCGGCCATCAGCTCGCTGTCGCTGATGTTCATCTGGCAGCCGTACGTCTCGATGTAGGCTTTCTTCATGATGCTCGGATCGGGGACTGCTGGCCTGCGAACGTGGTGGGGCTAGAACCGCACGAGTACACCCGAGCCGGAGCTCGGTTCGCGTAATAGGCGATGGGGATGCCGACCGGAGTCCGGAGCCCCAGCACGTTCACGACAAGAGGAGCTTCACCGAGCGTACTTTTCAAGGAGATGACGGTGATAGTCCCCCGCGTCGGGCGCGCCTGCCGCGATCCCGTACAGTCGCCGCGTGATCGGTGGCAGATCGGCGACATCCACGTCGTCATCCAGCGGAAGTCTGACAAAGATTTCGTTCACGAACTCGGATAAGCTGATGCCGTGACGCTCGACGTAGCGCCGAGCGCGTTCCAGCGTCGCTTCATCGACGGAAAGGCTCAGAGTCATCTTCGCCATAATTGCGCTTCCAGCGAAGGGTTCGCCTTGAAGTATGCGCACTTCCGCGTTGAGGTCAACCACGCGAAGCGGCGGACCGGAGACCCGGCCCGCCGCTCATCTGTTGATCGCGTATCCTTTGCACACCGCGCCTCGTTCGTCCAGACACTGCGGGCGGAGTCATCTCATGTCCGTAGGTCCACAGCCGTGCTCAGGCGTCCGCATAGAGCACGATGCCGTGGCGGTCGGCGGGGTAGGCGATGGTGGCAGGGACCGGGCGGCACTCCTCGAACTCCTCCGCGCCCCACACCTGGATGTCGACGGGCTGCTCGAAATCCACGAACAATTCGGACAGGTGCAGCGCCTCGCCCACGCAGTCGTGAACCGGGTCGCGCATGACCACGAGGATGTCGAAATCGCTGTTTTCACGCGCACGGCCGGCCACGCGCGACCCGTGGAACAGGATGCGCTGGACCGAGCCACCCGCGGCGCCCAGGATACGGTTCTTGATCCTGTGCGCCGCTTCCAGGTCGGATGAGGGGATCATCGCCGGCTCCAGTATGACGGATTCAACCTGAAAGTGGTACCCACACCATCAACGAAGGATCAGCCTCCGCGCTCCTCTTCCTTCAGATCCTTCAGGCGCAGGCGCAGGTAGTCGTCCAGCGCGTCGTCGGGGACGTGGTAGATCTCGGCGAGGAAGGCGCGCGTGTCGGCCTCGTTGCGGTAGAGCTGGCGCAGGAGGCCGCCGAGCTGCTCGAGCGGCATCCCCAGCCGCCCCGCCGCGCCGGCGATGCGCTCGTAGGCCTCGCGCCGCGACTGGCGCTCTTCGTTGGTCTCGCCCTCGAACCAGGGTTCTCGCACGGGCATCTCCGGAGTCTCCGTATCCTTCGTCTACGCGCGGGCCCACTCGCCGTACAGCGGGTGGTGCGAGCACATCTCCCGCACCTCGCCGCGCACCTCCCGCGCCAGGTCCTCGTCGTCCGGCTTCGCGATCACGCGCTCGATCAGCCCGGCGATGGCGCGCATCTCGTCCACGCCGAAGCCGCGGGTGGTGAGCGCCGGCGTGCCGATGCGGATCCCCGAGGTGACGAACGGCGACTCGGTCTCGCCGGGCACGGTGTTCTTGTTCACGGTGATGCCGGCGCGGTCCAGCGACTTCTCGGCCACCTTCCCCGTCACGCCCTTGTTGCGCAGGTCCACCAGCATCAGGTGGTTGTCGGTGCCGCCCGACACCAGGGTGAAGCCGCGCTCCACCAGCCCCTCGGCCAGCGCCTTCGCGTTGGCGATCACGCGGCCGGAGTAGTCGGTGAAGTCCGGCCGCAGCGCCTCGCCGAACGCCACGGCCTTGGCGGCGATCACGTGCATCAGCGGCCCGCCCTGGATCCCGGGGAAGACCTGCTTGTCGATCGACTTCGCGTGCTCCTCGCGCGCCATGATCAGCCCGCCGCGCGGCCCGCGCAGCGTCTTGTGCGTGGTGGAGGTGACGATGTCGGCGTGCGGCACCGGCGAGGGGTGGTGCCCCGTGGCCACCAGCCCGGCGAAGTGCGCCATGTCCACGAAGAGCTTCGCGCCGCTCTCGCGGGCGATCTCGGCGAACACCTCGAAGTCGATGATGCGCGGGTAGGCGCTGGCGCCGGCCACGATCACCTTCGGCCGCACCTGCATCGCCTGGTCGCGCAGGGCGCCGTAGTCGATGCGGTGGTCGTCGGGGCGGACGCCGTAGGCCACCACGTTGTACAGCCGCCCGCTGAAGTTTACCGGCGACCCGTGCGTCAGGTGCCCGCCCTCCGACAGGTTCATCCCCAGCAGGGTGTCGCCCGGCTGCAGCAGCGCGAAGTACGCGGCCATGTTGGCCTGCGCCCCCGAGTGCGGCTGCACGTTCACGTGGTCGGCGCCGAAGAGCTGCGTCAGCCGCTCCTGCGCGATCCGCTCCACCTCGTCCACCACCTCGCAGCCGCCGTAGTAGCGCTTCCCCGGCAGCCCCTCGGCGTACTTGTTGGTGAGCACCGTGCCCATCGCCTCGATCACCGCGCGCGACGCGAAGTTCTCGCTGGCGATCATCTCGAGCTGGTGCTCCTGCCGGTCGGCCTCGGCCACCAGCAGCCGGTGGATGTCGGGATCGGCCTGCTTCACGGCGTGCATCTATCGTCCTCGCGGGTTGTTCGTCGGGGTCGGAGCCGGACGGCGGCAAGGTAACGGGAGGGGGATCGGTTTGCGAGGGTGGATTGGGTCTCGGCGCGCGGGGCGGATGCCGCGAACAGGTGCGCGAGTGCGTGAGTGCGGTCGGACGACGGGGCGGGCGAGGGAATCGGCGCGGATGGCTCGATCTGGATCTATTTGAACATGTTCAACAAAACCATTGACGCGGGGATTCGCCGTGCCTATGATGTTGAACATGTTCAATTCCAAGACTCGCAAGGGCGAGGAGACGCGGGCCCGGGTGCAGGATGCGGCGCTCGCGCTGTTCCGGGAGAAGGGGCTCGACGCCACCACCATGCGCGACGTGGCGGCGGGGGCGGGGCTCTCGCTGGGGGCGGCGTACCACTACTTCCCCAGCAAGGAAGCCATCGTCCTGGGCTACTACAACACCGTGCAGGCGCGGCACGCCGAGGCGGTGCTGGAGGCCGTGCGCACCGAATCCACCCCGCGCGGGCGCATCGCCGCCGCGGTGCACTGGAAGCTCGACACGCTCGCCGGCGACCGGAAGGTGCTCGGCGCGCTGCTGCGCTTCACCGGCGATCCCGACCACCCGCTCAGCTTCCTGGGCGCCGGCACGCGCGACATCCAGCTGCGCAGCATCGCCACCTTCGCCGTGCCGCTGGAATCCGTCGACCTCCCCGCCGACTTCCGCCGCGCCGCGGCGGTGACGCTGTGGGCGCTGCACATGGGGATCCTCCTCTACTTCCTGTACGACGATTCGCCGGGGCAGGCACGCACGCACCGGCTCGCGGACGGCGCCATCGACCTCTTCCTCTCGGCGATGCGGCTGCTCCGCTTTCCGCCGCTGCGGCCGCTGAGGACGCGGCTCACGCGGCTGCTGGACGAGGCCGGGCTGCTCCCCGACCTCGCCGCCCTGCCGCGGCCGGAGCCCGCGCCGCCGCCGGGCGCCTGACGCACGACCCCGCGCGGGCACCTGCGCCCGCGCGCACATCCGCAAACGAGCCCGACCATGGACGAAGAGAAAACGGGAACCGGACGCGCCACGATGCTGCTCGTGATCGCCGGGGCCGTCGTCGCGGGGCTGGCGTTCAAGGCGGCGCAGATGGCGGAGCTCAACCACACCGCGCTGGTGTTCGTGGGCGTCCCCGCGCTGCTGGCGGTGGTGGTCACCCTGCTGCCGCGCCCGGGCAGCGTCACCGGCGTGATCATGAAGTCGACCACGCTGGCCATGCTGCTGGCCGGCACCGTCTTCGGCGAGGCGTTCATCTGCATCCTCATGGCCTCGCCGCTGATCTACGGGATCGCGCTGGCGGTGGGGCGCACCATCGAACGGAAGCATGCGCGGATGGATCGCCGCGGGGCCGCGCACGCGTCGCTGCTGGTGCTGGTGGCGGTCTCGGTCCCCGCGATGGAGGGCGTGGTGCCGCGCGCCGAGTTCCCGCGCGAGTCCACCGTGCGCGTCTCGTCCGTCGTCTCCGCCACGCCCGACGAGGTGCGGCGCGCGCTGGAGGGCCCGATGCGCTTCGACCGGCCGCTGCCGCGCTTCCTCCGCCTCGGCTTCCCCACCCCCGGCGCGACGGAGGGCTCCGGCCTGCGCGTGGGCGACCGCCGCGCGGTGGAGCTGCGCCACGGGCACCATCACACGGGGAAGCTGGTGATGGAGGTGCGGTCGGTGGAAGCGAACCGCGTGGTGTTCCGGCCCGTGTCCGACGACAGCTACGTCACGCACTGGCTCACCTGGCGCGAGGCCGACGTGCGGTGGGCGGCGGTGCCCGGCGGCACGCGCGTCTCCTGGACGCTGAGCTACCGGCGGCGGCTGGACCCGGCGTGGTACTTCGGCCCGCTGGAGCGCTTCGGCGTGGCGACGGCGGCGCGGTACCTGACCGAGACGCTCACCACGCCGGCCAGCCGGAGCGTCGTCCCGTGATCCCGCCGCTGATGGAGGTGCTCGCGGCCGCGGTTCCGCCGGCGCTCGCCGCGACGCTGTGGGCGTGGCGCCGGCCCAACGCGCGCCAGCGGACGGGGATGCTGCTCGCCTCCGCCTGGCTCCTCGCCACGCTGCCGCCGCTGAACGCGCTGGCGGCACGCGCCGGGTGGTGGCGCTTCGCGTGGGGCGGGGACGAGTGGTCGCGGATGCCGCCGGGGTTCCTCGCCGGGTGGGTGGTGGGGTGGGGAGTGCTGCCGCTGCTGGCCCTGCCCGGCGCGCCGGCATCCGCCTGGGCGGCGGTGCTGGTGTGCCTGGACGTGCTGCTGATGCCGCGGCTTGCGCCCGCGCTGCGGCTGGGCCCGGGCTGGCTGTGGGGCGAGGCGCTGCTGGTCGCGCTCGCCTTCGTCCCCGCGTACCTGCTGGGGCGATGGACGGCGGAGGAGCGGCGGCTTCATGGACGCGCCGCGCTGCAGGCCGCCTGCTTCGCGCTGCTGATCCTCGGCCTGCTCCCGGACGGGGTGGAAGCCGCGGTGCGCGCCGGGTGGCCGGCGGGGTGGCTGCGCTTCCCGCCGCTGGCATCGCCCTTCGTCGCCGTGCAGGTGGTCGCGCTGCCGGCGCTGCTGGGGCTCGCCGCAGTGCACGAGTTCGCGGCGCGTGGCGGGGGCACGCCGCTCCCCTTCGACCCGCCGCGGCGGCTGGTGCGCAGCGGGCCTTACGCCTTCATCGCCAATCCCATGCAGCTTTCCATGGCGGCGGTGCTGGTGCTCTGGGGGATGATGGGCGGCCGGCCGTGGGTCGCCGCCGCCGGCGTGATGTCGGTGATCTACTCCGCCGGGCTGGCGGCGTGGGACGAGGGGACGGACCTGGAGGAGCGCTTCGGCGGCGCGTGGGCGGAGTACCGGGCGCGGGTGCGCGCCTGGATCCCGCGCTGGCGGCCGTGGCACCCGTCGCTGGTGGGTGACGGCGAGCCGGCGCGGCTGTACGTGGCCGGCGGCTGCGGCGTCTGCTCCGAGCTGGGGGCGGAGGTGGAGCGGCTGCGCCCCGTGGGCCTGGTCGTCGTCGCCGCGGAGGATCATCCTACCCGTCAGCTCACCCGCATCACCTACGATCCGATGGATGGCGGTGCGGAGGAGACGGGCGTCGCCGCGGTCGCGCGGGCGATGGAGCACGTCAACTTCGCCTTCGCGCTGCTGGGGATGGCGATGCGGCTCCCCGTGATCCGCCCGCTCCTGCAGGTGGTGGTGGACGCGAGCGGCGGCGGCCCGCAGCCCGTCGCATGGCGCGGTGCGGCGGGAGATCGAGCGGGATTCGGCACAGCGAAAACGTCCGCGTGTGCGATCCGCCCGGCGCGTTCCCGCGGCGGCCGATCGCGCTTCATCGCCATCGGCCAGTGATCTGATACCCGATCGCCAGGCATCGCTCGAGAATCGGGGTTCGCCATGGGTTCTCACAGAGGCCACAGAGCGAATGGTTGCCCGCGCGATCCGGATAGTCGAACGGAGGGAGATGGGACGGGCGATAGGCCGGTGGAGCCTCGCGCAGTTTGCGAGGCTTTTCGTAGTTGTTGCTGCGACTTTAGTCGCCGGTGAGCGGGCCAGGCACGGCTCCCGGCCATGGGTCCAAGCGACACTCGACCTGCCGCTCGGAGGCGGAGCATAGATCCTTCGGTCGCCGCCTTAAGCCTGTGCTGGAACAGGTTTTGGCGCCGCGGCTCTTTCAGGATGACATCTCTCTGGCTTCAACGGAGATGCACATCCAATCCGATGGTCGATACGACGAAGCAGGCCGGGAGCGGATCGCCCCGGCCTGCTTCGTCCGTCATCCCAAACCCTCGCCGTTTACCGGATCGGCACGGCGGCGGGGTCGAGGCTGCCGACGTAGTAATCGACCAGCGTGCGCTGGAAGAGCAGGTTGTAGCGCGCGCTCACCAGCGCGCTCTGCCCCTGGGCCTGCGCGGCCCGCGCCTGCGTGAGCTCCACCAGCGTGCCCACGCCGGCCTGGTAGCGCTCGGTGGTGGCCTGCAGCGACTGGCGCGCGGCGGTGTCCTGCGCCTCGGCGGCGCGGAGCTGCTCCTGCGCGGCGGCGAAGTCGAGCCAGGCGCGGCGCACTTCCAGCCCCACCTGCTGCCGCTGGTTCTCCAGCGCGATGCGGGCGTTGTCCTGCGCGATGCGCGCCCGCTGCGTCTCGGCGCTGGCGCTGCCGCGGTCGAAGAGGGGGAGCGACACGCCCACCGAGACCGAGCCGCCCTGCCGCTGGTTGAGCTGGTCGAAGAGCCCGGCGTCGGCGCCGCTGTTGAGGCTGGTGTTGTAGCCCGCGCTCACCGACACCGTGGGAAGCCGCGAGGCCTGCGCCGCGCGCACGCCCTGCGCCGCCGCCTCGAGCTCCGTCTGCCGGGCGCCCAGGTCCACGCGGCGGGCGAAGGCCTGCTCCATCAGCGCGTCGAGCGAGCCCACCGGCGCGGTGCGCGCGTCGCCCGCGGCGGGGGCCTGGAAGGCGTATTCGCCGCGCGGGTCCAGCTGCAGCGTCTGGATCAGCTCCACCTTGCCCAGCTCCACCGCGCGCTGCGCCTGCACCACCGCGAGCTGCGCCGAGGCCACCGTGGCCTGCGCCTGGTACTGGTCGGCGATGGGGCGGCGGCCGGCGTTCACGAACTCGCGGATCTGCCCGAGCTGCGCCTGCTCGCTCGCCAGCGTCTCGCGGCGCACGCGGAGCTGCTCCTGTGCCTCGATCAGCCCCAGGAAGTTGCTGGCCACGGTGAACACCACCGACTGCCGCGTGCGCTCCACGTCCTGCCCGCCGGCGGCCTGCTGGAGCTGCGCCTGCCGCAGGTTGGCGCGGTTGGCGCCGCCGTTGTACAGCGTGTAGCTGCTGCTGACACCGGCGTTCATCCCGCTGGTCAGCGTGTTGCTGGCGCCGCTGCCGGCGGAGACGGGCGAGCGGTCGTAGCTCTGCGACCCCGTGGTGCTGAGGCTCACGCTCGGCAGGAACTGCATCTTCTGCTGGCGGACGCTCACGGTGTCGAGCGCGGCCGCGTTCACGGCCTGCCGCAGCGTCCCGTTCTGCCGCAGCGCGATCTCCACCGCCTCGTTGAAGCCGATGGTGCGCGGCTGCGCGGCGGCGGCGGCCGGCGCCGCCTGCGTCGTCTGCGCGGCCAGCGCCGGCGGCCCCGCGGAAACGGCCAGCACCAGCGCGGCGGCCGCGATCCCAAGCTTGTGATGCATCTGGACCTCTCTTCTCTATTCGTCAGCGTCCGGACGATTCCGGGCGCGCGTTCAGTCAGCCGTCTTCGGGCGATGGGTCGAGCGCGTCACTCGTAGCGCAGCGCCTCGATCGGGTTGAGCGCGGCGGCCTTGCGGGCGGGGTAGAAGCCGAAGAACACGCCCACCGCGGCGCTGAATCCCACCGCCAGCAGCACCGCCTGCGGCGGAGTGGAGGTGGCCCAGCCGGTGAGCTTGCCCACCAGCGCCGCGCCGCCGTAGCCCACGCCCAGGCCGATCACCCCGCCCAGCAGGCTCATCACCACGCTCTCCACCAGGAACTGCAGCAGCACGTCGCCGCCGCGCGCCCCGATGGCCATGCGGATGCCGATCTCGCGCGTGCGCTCCGTCACCGACACCAGCATGATGTTCATGATCCCGATCCCCCCGACGACGAGCGACACCGAGGCGATCGCCGCCAGCAGCCAGGTCATCACCTGCGTGGTGCCCGTGGCCGCGGCGGCCAGGTCGTTCTGGTTGCGCACGGTGAAGTCGTCGGGCTCGCCGTCGCCCTGGCGGTGGCTCTCGCGCATGATGGCGCGGATCTCGTCCTGCGCGGCCGGCATCTCCGACGGGCTGGAGGTGCTGGAGATGATCTGGCCGATGAACATCCCGCCGGCCAGCCGCGCCTGCATGGTGGTGTAGGGGAGGAGCACCACGTCGTCCTGGTCGGTGCCGCTGGCGTTCTGCCCCTTGGGCGCCAGCACCCCCACCACCTGCATCGGCACGCTGCGCACCTGGATCTGCTGCCCCACCGGGTCCTCGCCGGGGAACAGGTTCTGGGCGACGGTGGCGCCGATCACCACCACCTTGCGCTTGGCCGCCACGTCGGCGTCGCTGAAGAAGGCGCCCGCGGTGGTCT
>DASQLJ010000303.1:0-4059 GCA_035630095.1 Longimicrobium sp. | reverse complement strand
CCGTCCACCTCGCGGAAGACGGTGCGCAGCGCCTCGTGCCGCGCCACGATCCCGCCGAGCGCGCGTTCCAGCGCATCCCTGTCCAGCTCGCCCTTCAGCCGCAGGCGCATGGGGACGTGGTACGCCGCGCCCGCGCCGCCGAGCTGCTCCAGGAACCAGAGCCGCTGCTGCGCGAACGACAGCGGCAGCAGCCCGTCGCGGTCCGCCGGCTCGATCGGGGGCAGCTCGGCGCGCGCCGCCTGCTCCAGCGCGGCGGCGAAATCCGCCAGCACCGGCCGCAGGAAGAGGTCGCCCAGCGCCACCTCCACCCCCAGCGCGCGACGGACGCGGGAGACCACCTGCACGGCCAGGAGCGAGTGGCCGCCCAGGTCGAAGAAGTGGTCCCATCGCCCCACCCGCTCCACCCCCAGCACCTCGGCCCACGCCCGCGCGAGCGCGGCCTCGGCGTCCGTCGCGGGCGCCTCGTACTCGCGCGTGGCGAAGGCGTCGTCCTCCGGCGCCCGAAGCGCGCGGCGGTCCAGCTTGCCGTTCGTGGTGAGCGGGAGCGCGTCCAGCCGCACGAACGCCGCCGGCACCATGTACTCGGGGAGCCGCTCGGCAAGGTGCGCCCGCAGCGTCTCGGCGTCGGTCCACGCGGGGGCCACGCAGTAGGCGACGAGCCGCTTCTCGCCGGGCGCGTCCTCGCGCACCAGCACCACGGCCTCGCGCACGGCGGGGTGCTCCAGCAGCCGGGCCTCCACCTCGCCCGGCTCGATGCGGAAGCCGCGCACCTTCACCTGGTGGTCGGTGCGGCCCAGGTATTCGATCGTCCCGTCCGCCAGCCAGCGCGCCCGGTCGCCGGTGCGGTACAGCCGCTCGCCCGGCTCGCCGGAGAGCGCGTCGGGGACGAAGCGCTCCGCCGTCAGCCCCGGGCGGTTCAGGTACCCGTGCGCCACCCCCGCCCCACCGATCAGCAGCTCGCCCGCCACGCCGAGCGGCGTCGGTTCACCCGCGCCGTCCACCACGTAGACGCGGGTGTTGGAGATCGGCCGGCCGAGCGGGATGCCGCGCGCGCCCTCGGCCACGTGCTCGATGCGGTGGGTGACCGCGAAGGTCGTCGTCTCCGTCGGCCCGTAGCCGTTGGTCAGGTGCGCGGGCGGATTGTGCTCCAGCACGCGGGCGATGACGCGCGGATCCAGCGCGTCGCCGCCGACCACCAGGTGGCGCAGCGCGCCGAGCTCCGCGCCCAGCTCCCCGGCGTACTGGTTGAAGAGGCCCACCGTCATCCACAGCGCGCTCACCCCCTCGCGCCGCAGCGCCTCGCCGAAGCGGCGGGGGTCCAGCAGCACGTCCTGGGGGATGACGACCACGCGCGCGCCGTTCAGCAGCGCGCCCCACACCTCCATCGTGCTCGCGTCGAACGTCGGGTTCGCGGCGAAGGCGACGCGGTCGTCGGCACGGAAGTCCGCGTAGCCGTTGTTGATGGACAGCCGGGTGATCGCGCGGTGCGGCACCATCACGCCCTTCGGCTCGCCGGTGGAGCCGGAGGTGTACATCACGTACGCCAGCCCCTCGCCGCCGAGCGTGATCCCCAGGTCCGCCTCGTCGCCGCCGTCGATCGCGTCGACGTCGATCCGCTCCGCGCCGGCGGGCAGGTCGACGATCTCGCCGGCGCGGCTCAGCACCAGGCGCGCGCGGCTGTCGGCGAGCATGAAGGCGATGCGCCCGGCCGGGAAGGTGGGATCGATCGGCACGTACGCGGCGCCGGCCTTGAGGATGGCCAGCTCGGCGACGACGAGGTCGAGGGAGCGCGGCATCAGGATCGCCACGCGGGCGCCCGCCCCGGCGCCGCGGCCGCGCAGGTGGCGAGCGACGCGGTTGGCCCACGCGTTCAGCTCCGCGTACGTCAGCGACACGTCCGCCCACGCGAGGGCGACGGCGTCCGGCGCGGCGCGGACGAGCGCCTCGAACACCTCGTGCACGCCGGAGCCGGCCGGGTACGCGGCGGCGGTGGCGTTCCACTCCACCACCACCTGCCGGCGCTCGTCCTCGGGCAGCACCTCCACCGCGGCGAGCGGCGTGGACGGCGCGCGCTCCAGCGCGGCGACCAGCCCCTCCATCGCCCGGTGCATCAGCGCGCACACCCGCGCCGCGTCCACAGAGCCGTGCACCTGCGCCACCAGGCCGAAGCCCTCGCCCAGGTCGTCCACCGACAGCACCAGCGGATAGTTGGTGCGCTCCTCGCCGCGCACGCGCCGAATGCCGTCCCACGTCTCCGTGGGGATGCCGCGCGCGCGGTGCCGGTAGTTGAGCACGGCGGAGAAGAGCGGCGCGGGCGCCTGCACCCCGCTGCAGCGCTGCGCCAGCACCAGCGAGGCGTGCTCGTGCCGCAGCAGTTCGGCCAGCAGCGCATGCGTGGCGCGCACGCTCGCCTCGGCCCCGTCCCGGCCCACCTTCACCCGCACGGGGAGCATGTTGATGAACGGCCCCATCACCCGCTCGGCGCCCTCGCCCCCCTGCATGCGGCCGAAGAGAAGCGTGCCGAAGACCACGTCGTCGCGGCCCGAGACCCGCGCCAGCACCTGGCCGAACGCCGCGTGGCAGAGGCTCGCCGCGCCCACGCCCAGCGCCCGCGCCCGCTCCCGCAGCCGCGCGGCCAGCGCGTCGTCCACCCGCAGCCGCGCCTCGCCCACCCCCGAGCCGTCGCCCTGCACGTCCAGCAGGCCGAAGGGCGCCGTCGGCTCCTCCACGTCGCCCAGCATCCGGCGGAAGAACGCCTCGTGCTCGGCCGGGCTCACCTCCAGCCGCGCCTTCGCCACGAAGTCGCGGAAGGGGAGCGCGGGCGGGAGCTCGTCGCCGCGGCCGCGCAGGTGCGCGCCGATCTCGCCGTGCATCACCTCCAGCGTGCTGTGGTCGCTCACCAGGTGGTGGCGCAGCTGCAGCATCAGCCAGCGGCCGTCCTCCGCGCGGGCCACGGCGATCCGCAGCATCGGCGCGCGGCGCACGTCGATCCGCGCGTGCCGCGGGTCGAAGCGCGCGTAGAGCTGCTCCGCCGCGTCGCCGCCGGCAGGGTCGATCTCCACTTCCTCCACGGGAAGCGCCACGCGGCGCCACACCACCTGCACCGGCTCGCGCAGCCCCTCCCACACCACGCCGGTGCGCAGGATGTCGTGCCGGTCCACCACGGCCTGCAGCGCCCTCAGCCGCTGGTCCAGCCGCTCGCGCGTGTCGAAGCTGAGGAGGCTCGCCTGCAGGTAGGGGTCGCCCCGCGTCGCCAGCAGGTGGTGGAAGAGGATCCCCTCCTGCAGCGGCGCCAGCGGGTAGATGTCCTGCACGTTCGCCGCGCCACCGTCCACGGTCGCCACGACCCCGTCGATCTCCGCCTGCCCCAGCGCGACGAGCGGGAGCATCTCCGGCGTGATCGCCTCGCAGCCGAAGGGGACCAGGTTGGGCGGGACCACCACCTCGCGCGCCGCGCCGCCCACCGTGGCCGCGAAGCCCGCCAGCGTGGGCGCGGTGAAGAGCGCGCGCACCTGCGCGGGGAGCCCCGCGCGGCGCATCCGCTCGGTCAGCGTGATCGCCAGGAGCGAGTGCCCGCCCAGCTCGAAGAAGTTGTCGCCGCGCCCCACCCGCTCCACCCGCAGCACCTCGGCCCAGATCTCCGCGAGCGCCGTCTCCACCTCGCCCACCGGCGCCTCGTAGCCGCGCGCGGCGTAAGCGCCCGCGTCGGGCGCGGGGAGCGCGGCGCGGTCGAGCTTGCCGTTGGGCGTGAGCGGCAGCGTGGCCAGGGGGACGAAGGCGCCGGGGACCATGTACTCCGGCAGGCTCCGCCGCAGGTGGGCGCGCAGCGCCTCCGGGTCGGCTCCGCCGGTGACGTACGCCACCAGGCGTGTGTCGCCCGGTCCTTCGACGCGGGCGAGGACGACCGCCTCGCGCACCTCGGGGTGCTCGGCCAGCACCGCCTCGATCTCGCCCAGCTCGATGCGGAAGCCGCGCACCTTCACCTGGTGGTCCATCCGCCCCAGGAGCTCGAGCGCCCCGTCGGGGCGCCAACGGGCCCGGTCTCCCGTGCGGTAGAGA
>DASQLJ010000302.1:0-2298 GCA_035630095.1 Longimicrobium sp. | reverse complement strand
GGGGGTGACCGCCGCCGACTCGCCCGCTACCACGTACGCCACCAGCCGCCGGTCGCCCGGCGCGTCTTCGCGCACCACCACCAGCGCCTCGCGCACCTCCGGGTGGTCCGACAGGACGGCCTCGACCTCCCCCGGCTCGATCCGGAAGCCCCGGATCTTCACCTGCTCGTCGGTGCGGCCCAGGTACTCCACCTCGCCGCCTGGAAGCCACCGTGCCCGGTCGCCGGTGCGGTACAGCCGGCCCCCCGCTCCGCCGAACGGGTCGGGGACGAACCGTTCCGCGGTGAGACCCGGCCGCTCCAGGTAGCCGCGCGCAACCGCGTCTCCTCCCAGCAGCAGCTCACCTGGCACCCCGATCGGCGCCGGCTCCAGGCGCTGGTTCAGCACGTAGAGCCGGGTGTTCGCGACCGGCGCGCCGATGCTCGGCAGCAGCGGCCAGCCCGCGGGCCCACCCTCGAGCACGCGCGCGCTGACGACGTGCGTCTCGGAGGGGCCATACTGGTTCACGAGCGCGCACCCCGGCATCCGGGCGAACCAGCGCCGGATCGGCTCCGTGACGCGGAGCTGCTCGCCCGCGGTGATCACCTCGCCGAGCGAGGCGGGGGCGATCCCCAGCTCCACGGAGGCTTCGGCCAGGTGCTGCAGGGCGACGAAGGGGAGGAAGAGGCGCTCGATCCGCTCCGCTTCCAGGAGGCGCGCGAGTCGCGGCGGGTCGGCGCGGATCTCCTCGGAGGCCAGCACCAGGGTGCCGCCCGCGCACCAGGTGGAGAAGATCTCCTGGAAGGAGACGTCGAAGCTGATGCTGGTGTACTGCAGCGTCACCGCTCCCGCGGGCGCGCGCCCCGAGCCCTCTTGCCAGGCGAGCAGGTTGACCAGCGGCCGGTGCGGCATCGCCACCCCCTTCGGCCGCCCGGTGCTCCCCGACGTGTAGATGACGTACGCCAGGTTGTCGGGGCCGACCGGCACCCCCAGCCGCTCGCCGCCCTCGCGCCCGATCTCCCCCGCATCCGCGTCCAGCCGCACCACCGTGGCCCCACCGGCCGGGAGCCGCTCCACCAGGCTCGCCTGGGTCAGCAGCACCCGCGCGGCCGAGTCCTCCAGCATGTACGCCAGGCGCTCCCCGGGGTACGCCGGGTCCAGCGGCACGTAGGCTCCCCCGGCCTTGAGGATTCCCAGCACCCCGACCATCAGCTCCGGGCCCCGCTCCAGGCACAGCCCCACGCGTGCGTCGGGGCCCACGCCCAGCCCGCGGAGGTGGCGCGCCAGCCGGTTGGCGCGCTCCTCCAACTCGCCATAGGTGAGGTTCCCGCCCGCGTGGCGCAGCGCCACCGCGCCGGGCGTGCGCGCCGCCTGCGCCTCGAACAGCTCGTGGGCGCAGCGCTCCCGCGGGTACGCGGCGTCCGTGGCGTTCCACTCCGCCACCACCTGCCGCCGCTCCGCATCCTCCATCAGCGCCAGCTTCGAGAGGCGCACGTCCGCATCCGCGGCGACCTCCTCCAGGACGCGCTTCAGGTGCCCCAGCATTCGCTGGATCGTGCCGCGGTCGAACAGGTTGGTGTTGTATTCCAGCGAGGCGGTGAGGCCTTCCGTGTTCCGGCCCGTGAACAGCGTCAGGTCGAACTTGCTCGTCCCGCTGCTCCCCGCGCCCATGCCCCGCAGCTCGAGGTTCCCCGCGGAGCTTTCGGAGCGTTCCGCCTCCTGGAGCACGAACATCACCTGGAACAGTGGCGAGTAGCTCAGGGACCTCCCCGGCTGGAGCTCGGTGACCAGGCGCTCGAACGGAATCTCCTGGTGCTCGAAGGCGCCCACCGTCATCTCCCGCACCCGCCGCAGCACCTCCCGGAAGCTGGGGTTTCCCGACAGGTCGGTCCGCAGCACGAGCGTGTTGAGGAACAGGCCGATCAGATCCTCCACCTCCCGGCGCGTCCGTCCCGAGATCGGGCTCCCCACCACCACGTCCTCGCTCCCGCCGTACCTGCCCAGCAGCACCTGGAAGGCGGAGAGCAGCGTCATGAACAGCGTCGCGCCTTCGCCGCGCCCCAGCGCCTCCAGACGCGCCAGCAGCTCGCCGGACAGCATGATCCCCTCGTGCGCCCCGCGGTACGTCTGCACCGCGGGGCGGGGACGGTCCGTGGGCAGCTCCAGCAGCTCCGGTGCTCCGGCCAGGTGCTCCTTCCAGTACGCGAGATGCCGGTCCAGTACCTGGCCCCGCAGCTGCTCGCGCTGCCACATCGCGTAGTCGGCGTACTGCACCGCCAGCTCGGGGAGCGGCGACTCACGCCCCTCGCGGTACGCCGC
>DASQLJ010000301.1:0-12534 GCA_035630095.1 Longimicrobium sp. | reverse complement strand
CGCTGCGCTCCGGGCCGGGCTTCGCGCGCCGTAGGCAACGATACCGCCGTTGCCAACGGCGCCGAGCCGCCGGCGCGCCATGGCCCCTCTCGTTCCCGCTGCGCCGGACGCGGGCGCGCCGGCGTCTCGGCCCTCCGGGCGCGAATCCCTCACGCAACTGCCCGCTCGGGTCACGGAGCTCGTGAGATCCGTACAACGCTCGATCCGGCGAAGCGGTGGTCCCTTTCCCCGTCCGCGGGGATGGGAAGGCAACGACGACGGCGCGACACGCCGGGCTTTCACCTCGACCCGCGACACGCGGATGCGTGAAAGTCCAGCAACAGCCGCGCGCCACGCCGACCTTTCACCCTCTCCCGCGAAGCGGGGGAGGGCGAGCGCTCTCAGGCGCGGGGAGGGGGCCGCGGCGCCGCCGGAGCGCAGCGTCGCAACCGTCTGGCGTCCCCTGATGTTCCTCCATTAGTTTGGGTCCCTTACGGCGCGGTCCGGAGCTTTCCGGCCGGCCGGGCCCGCCGATTCGCGCGTCCCCTCCGCTTCCGTCCCACGCCACGGCTTTTCCTCCCAGGCCTTACAGATTGGGGACCCGCGAATCGCCCGAGTCCCCGAAGTCCCGATCCCGGTACCCACGGACCTACACGCATGACACCGCTCGCCCGCTTCGCCCGCTTCGCCCGCTTCGCCGCCGCCGCCGCGCTGCTCGCGCTGGCCGCGGCCCCCAGTGCCGGCGCCCAGCGCCCCAACGTGCACGACGTACCGCCGCGCCCCACGCTCTTCGCCGGCGCCGACACCAACAGCGCCAACGCCTACTACCTGCACGGCGTGCAGCGCCTGGAGCGCGAGCCGATCATCGCGGCCGCCGCGTTCTACTGGGCCGAGCGGCTGAACCCCGGCTGGAGCGAGGCGCTGTACGGCCGCCACGTGGCGCTCCTCCTCTCCGACCCGCTGCGCCTGACCGACTACATGGCCGGCCGCGGCTTCGAGCTGCGCAAGCCCGACGTGCTCGCGCTGGACTCGCTGGTGCTGCGCGCCACCCAGCGCGACCCGTTCCTCCACAGCCCGCTGGAGAAGACGCTGTGGATGACGTACTTCCGCACCACCTTCAACGCGTACGCGCGGCAGAGCGGGGTGTCCACCGCCGGCGTGGCCGAGGCCTGGCTGCAGGACGCCATCTTCGCGGCCGGCCCGGGGTTCCGCGCCTGGCTCGACTACGTGTCCGGCCGCTACGCCCCCGCGGCCGAGGGCTACCAGCGCGCGCTGAACAGCGGCCGGCCCACCACCGAGCTGCGCCTGCAGCTGGGCCGCTCGCAGTACCTGGCCGGCGAGCACGCGAAGGCCGCCGCCACGCTTGCCGACGCCATCGCCCGCTACCAGGCCAACGACCGCCGCGACATCGTGCACCTGTACCAGAGCAAGGCGGTGCTCGAGTTCACCCGCGCCGCCGCGCTGGAGCAGATGGGCGACACTGCCGGCGCCAACCAGGCCCTGGCGCGCACGCTGGAGGAAGACCTCTCCTTCTGGGCCGCGCACCGCCGCCTGGCGCAGAAGGCCGCCGAGAAGGGCGACGAGGCCACCGCGCTGGCCGAGATGGCGCTGACGGTGGAGCTGGCCCCCGGCGAGGCCGACCTGCGCTACGAGCACGCGGCGCTGCTGATGCTGGCCGGCCAGGTCGACCCGGCGGTGGCCGAGCTGCGCAAGGCGATCGAGCTCGACCCGTACTACGCCACGCCGCACTACCTGCTGGCGCTGCTGAACGACCAGAGCCAGGTGGTGCCGGTGGCGCTCGACCACTACCGGCGCTTCCTGGCGCTGGCCGCGCGCGACGACGTGCGCCGCGCCAACGCCGAGGCGCGGGTGGCCGCGCTCTCGGCGGCGCCGTGACGCGTCCATCCAGGGGGGCAGAACCGTGAAGATCCGCATCGCCGCCGCGGCCGCCGCCCTGGCGCTGGCCGCCGGCCCGCTCGCCGCGCAGACGCCCGCGAGCGGCGCGCTGCGCCCGCGCACCACCTACGAGGACCTGCAGATGTTCAGCCAGGTCCTCAACCAGATCCGCGTGAACCACCCCGACAGCATCAACGTGCACGAGCTGTTCATGGCGGCCGTGCAGGGGATGGTGCACGCCGCCGACCCGCACTCGTACGTGGTGGAGGCGGCGCGCCTCTCGCCCGAGCGGCAGCGGGCGCTGCAGGCGGGGCGGCTCTACCCGGTGCCGATCGCCTTCCGCTTCGTGGGCGACCAGGCGGTGGTGGGGAGCGTGAGCCCGGGCTCGCAGGCCGCGCGGCAGGACATCCTCCCCGGCGACGTGCTGGTGGGGGTGGACGGCCGGCCGGTGCTGGCGCGCAGCGCCTTCGAGCTGGACGCGTGGCTCGCGGGCGACAAGAACAGCACCGTGCGCCTGCGCTTCGAGCGCGAGCGGGTGGACGGGAGCACGGTTGAGCTGGAGCGCGCGGTGAAGCGCGAGCGGGTGGAGGAAGGCACCGCCGTCCCCGCCGCCTTCATGCTCGACGCGCAGACCGGCTACATCCGCGTGACCACCTTCGCGAACGAAAAGGCGGCCGAGGACCTGCACGCCGCCCTGGGCGCGCTGGAGCGCAGGGGGATGCAGCGGCTGGTGCTGGACCTGCGCGACAACGGCGGCGGGATGGTGGACGAGGCGGCGCGCGTGGCCAGCGAGTTCCTCCCCTCCGGCGCGCTGATCTACACCGCGTCGGGCCGCAAGCCCGAGGTGGCCAGGACGCAACGGGTCACGCGCTCGTTCCTGCGCCCCGGCGGCCGCGCCTACCCGCTGGTGGTGATGGTGGACAACGGCACCGCCAGCGCCAGCGAGATCGTGGCCGGCGCGCTGCAGGACCACGACCGCGCGCTGATCGTGGGCCGCCCCACCTTCGGCAAGAGCCTGCTGATGCAGGGCTTCCCCATGACCGACGGCAGCATCATCACGCTGGTGATCGGCCACGTGAGCACGCCGTGCGGGCGCGTGATCCAGCGGCAGTACCGCGGCGTGGGACGCGGCGAGTACTACCGCCTGGCCCACGCCGCGCGCGACACCGCCGGCCGCCCCTCGTGCCGCACCGACAACGGGCGCACGGTCTACGGCGGCGGCGGGATCTACCCCGACGTGGTGTTCGAGCAGGGCGAGGGCGCGCCGCTCTGGCTGGCGCGGCTGGGCGAGGAAGACGTGGTGACGCGCTGGAGCAACGCCTGGGTCGGCGCGCACGGCGGCACCCTCACCACGGTGGAGGCGCTCTACGCCAGCGCCGGCGCCGCGGCCGCCGCGGTGGCCGACTTCCGCGCCTTTGCCGCGCGCCAGGGCCACGTCCTCCCCGCCGGCGCCGAGGTCGACGCGCGCCTCGCCCGCGAGCTCCTTCCCGCGGTCGCGTGGACCAAGTGGGGCGACGAGGGCTACTACCGCATGCTGGCCGTGCTCGACCCGCAGGTGACGCAGGCCGTGGGCACCTTCGGCCGCGCCGCGCAGATCCTGCAGGGGCGGTAGGCGGCAGGGGCCCGGCCGGCGGACGCCGCACTGCGCGTCCGCCGCGGCGAGGTTAGATTGGAAGCGCCCCGCGGGATCCGCCCGCGGGGCGCTTCGTATCGTTTAACCTTCCCCGGGGTGGTGGTCTGCGGGGAGGGGGCGGAGATCGTCCGCCGTACGTCGAACTCTCCGGGTCGGGCCACAGCCGCGCCCACCGGACGACCCATCCGCCGAGCCGATCGCCGTATCGATGCCGCTACATCTTGGACTTCCGGTCGCGTTCCTGATCGCCCTCCTCGCGGCCATGCTGAGCCAGGCGCTCGAGGCGCCGGTGCTGCAGATCGTCGTGCTGATCGCGGGCGGCGTGTGGGTGTACTTCGACGCCAAGAAGGTCGGCCTGGAGCGCTATCGCACCGCGCTCCGCTACCCCGAGCTCGCCTGCTTCGGAACCATCCTGCTGTGGATCGTCTTCCTCCCCTGGTACCTCTCCGTCCGCAACAAGATCACCAAGGGCGAGATGCCGCTGAGGGAGACGCCCGCCGGGGAGTAGTCGAGGATTCCGAGCGCCAGATCGTCGTGAACCAGCGTAAATCGCCGTTGAAGTCCGCGAAGGCGGACTGCGTGCCGTCGTAGCGGCGAGTTCACTCGCAAATCCTGCGCGGACGTCCGGCCCGGCCGGGTGTTGCGCCGGCCGCCCGCCGCACGTTATCTGTTTCCGGCGACGGCGCTTGCGCGCGCCGACCCACGGCCGTCCATCTCCCGTCCCGGCCGATGCCGCTTCCCCCTCGCGGAGGTCCCGCAGTGCGCCGTCCCCCGTCTCGCAGCCGTCATCCCGTCGCCCGGCCGATCCGCTCGCGGAGGCGCGGATGATCGCGCGCGCCGTGGGCACCAGCGCGCCGCGCAAGGACTCCGTCGCCAAGGTGACGGGCGCGGCGAAGTACGTGGACGACCTGCACTTCCCGGGGATGCTGTACGGGCGCACCATCCGCTCCACCATCCCCCGCGGCGTCATCCGCTCGATCCGCTTCTCCTTCGGGCCCGACGACGGCTTCACCGTGGTGGACCACCGCGACGTCCCCGGCGTGAACGCGGTGGCGATGATCATCGACGACCAGCCGTTCCTGGCCGAGGGCCGCGTCCGCCACGTCGCCGAGCCGATCCTCCTCCTCGCCCACGAAGACCGCGAGACGCTCCTCGCCGCGCGGGTGGAGATCGAGTACGAGCCCGAGGAGCCCGTCTTCGACCCGCGGCAGTCGCCCGAGACCTTCAAGCACATCCTGATCGAGAAGGGCGACGTGGAGGCGGCGCTCGCCGCGGCCGACCACGTGATCGAGGGCGAGTACCGCACCGGCGCGCAGGAGCACGTCTACATCGAGACCAACGGCGTGATCGCCGTCCCCGAGGCCAACGGCGGGATGACGGTGCACGGCTCGCTGCAGTGCCCGTACTACGTGCACAAGGCGCTCAAGGTGCTGCTCACGCTCACCGACGAGAAGGTGCGCGTGGTCCAGTCCGAGACCGGCGGCGGTTTCGGCGGCAAGGAGGAGTACCCGTCGCTGCTGGCCGGCCACGCGGCGCTGCTGGCGCGCAAGAGCGGCCGGCCGGTGAAGATCGTGTACGACCGCACCGAGGACATGGTCGCCACCACCAAGCGCCATCCCTCCATCGTAAAGCACCGCACGGGGGTGATGGACGACGGGCGAATCGTGGCGATGGACATCGACGTGCTGCTGGACGGCGGCGCCTACTGCACGCTCTCGCCCGTCGTCCTCTCGCGCGGCTGCATCCACGCGGCGGGGCCGTACCGCTGCGACAACATCCGCATCGACGGCCGCGCGATGATGACCAACGCGCCGCCCAACGGCGCCTTCCGCGGCTTCGGCGCCCCGCAGACGCAGTTCGCCACCGAGGTGCACGTGGAGCGCATCGCCGAGGCGCTGGGGATGGACCCCGTGCGCATCCGCGAGATCAACGCGCTGCGCCCGGGCGACACGACGGCGACGGGGCAGACGCTGGAGGAGGACTGCTCGGCGCTGGAGACGCTGCGCGACGCCGTCGAGCGCTCCGACTTCCATCGCAAGCGCCGGGAATACGCGGAGACCAACCGCGGGATCGGCCTCTCGCTCTTCCTGCACGGCAGCGGCTTCACCGGGAGCGGCGAGGTGATGCTGAAGAGCCGCGCGGCACTGGAGACCACCGAGCGCGGCGTGCGCATCCTGGTGGCCAGCACCGAGATCGGGCAGGGGACGCGCACGATGCACGCGCAGATCGTGGCCGACGCGATGGGCGTGCCCTACGCCGACGTGGAGCCCGCGCAGCCCGACACGGCCGTGGTCCCCGACAGCGGCCCCACCGTCGCCAGCCGCACCTGCATGATCGTGGGGGGCATCCTGCAGCGCGCCGCCGGGGAGCTGCGCGAGACGATCGGCGACCTGCACCCGGCCGAGCACTTCCGGCTGCACGGGCGCACGATGGTGATCCGCGAGTACGAGAAGCCCGAGGACGTCAACTGGGACGACGCCACCTACCGCGGCGACGCCTACGCCACCTACGGCTGGGGGTGCGACGTGGTGGAGGTGGAGATCGACCCCGACACCTGGGAGGTGCGCGCGACGGACGTGTTCGCCGTGCAGGACGTGGGGTGCGCCATCAACCCGATGCTGGTGGTGAACCAGATCGAGGGCGGCACCGCGCAGGGGATCGGCTGGGCGCTGAACGAGCGCGTGGTGACCCGCGACGGGGCGATGCTGAACGCCACGCTCACGAACTACACCATCCCCACCACCCTCGACACGCCGCGCATGGCGGTGACGGTGATGGAGAGCCCGTCGCGCCACGGGCCCTTCGGCGCCAAGGGCGTGGGCGAGATGCCGATGGACGGCCCCGCCAGCGCCGCCGTAAACGCCATCCGCCACCTGGGCTACGACGTGCGCGAGATCCCCGCCCTCCCCGAGCTGATGATGGGCGCCCGGCGGATCGCGGAGCCGGAGCTCGCGACCGGCGGCGAGCGCATCGCGGCGGCCGACATCGTGACGGGCGGCTGAAGCCGCAGCTAGAACAATGGGAAGCCTCGCAAACTGCGCGAGGCTGTGACGTCCGAGCCCGCTCGAACCTGAGATCATGCCTGACACGTGTCATCCTGAGGGAGCCGCCGCGCTGGATCGTCGGCCACGCAGAATCCTGGCGGCGACCGAAGGATCCATGGTCGGCGTCTCACACACCCTGCCTGACGAGCGGTGTGCCGATCTCGGCGTCGTCCGAAGGAGCGCCTGATGCGCTTCACGCTGAACGGCGCGGCGGCCGAGGTCGAGGCGCACCCGATGGCGCGGCTGCTCGACGTGCTGCGCGAGCAGTGCGGCCTCACCGGCACCAAGGAGGGCTGCGGCGAAGGCGAGTGCGGCGCGTGCACCGTGCTGGTCGACGGCGAGGCGGTGTGCTCGTGCCTGGTTCCCTTCGCCCAGGTGGCGGACGCGGAGGTGGTGACCATCGAGGGGCTGGGCGGCGAGCACCCGCTGCAGCGCGCGTTCGCCGCGCTGGGCGGCGCGCAGTGCGGCATCTGTACGCCGGGGATGATCATGACCGCGATGACGCTGGGCCCGGAGCCGAGCATCGACGAGGTGCGGACGAAGCTGGCCGGCAACCTCTGCCGCTGCACGGGCTACGAGGCCATCTACCGCGCCGTGCTCGACGCCACCGCCCGCGCGGAGACCGCCTCGTGAGAACCGCCGTCTCCCCGCTCGCCCTGCGCAGGCCTGCGTCCGTCGACGAAGCGCTGGCGATGCTGCGCGACGACGGGCCGCTGACGCCGCTCGCCGGCTGCACCGACGTGTACGTGTCGCTCAACTTCGGCACGCTCGCGGCGGCGCGCTTCCTGGACATCTGGGGGCTGGACGAGCTGCGCGGGATCGCGGAGACGGACGGCGGGATGCGCATCGGCGCGCTCACCACGCACACCGAGCTGGCACGCTCGCCGCTGGTGGCCGCGCGGCTGCCGATCCTGGCCGCCGCCTGCCGCGAGGTGGGCGGCGTGCAGATCCAGAACCGCGGCACGCTGGCCGGCAACGTGGCCAACGGCTCCCCCGCCGGCGACACGCTCCCCGTCCTCGCCGTCGCCGACGCGGTCATCGTCCTGCGCAGCGCGGACGGCGAGCGGCGGGTGCCGTTCAACGGCTTCTACACGGGCTACCGCGCCACCGTGATGCGGCCGGACGAGCTGATCGTGGCGATCGAGATCCCGCCCGTCCCCGGCGGCCAGTGGTTCCGCAAGGTGGGCACCCGCGCCGCGCAGGCCATCAGCAAGGTGGTGATGGCCGCCGTCCGCGCCGACACGCCGCGGGTGGCGCTGGGGAGCGTGGCCGCCACCGTCGTGCGCCTCCCCCGCACCGAGGCCGCCCTCGCCAGTGGCGCGGGCATCGAGGAGGCGCAGCGGGTGCTGATGGACGAAGTCACCCCCATCGACGACATCCGCTCCACCGCCGACTACCGCCGGCGCGTCTGCGCCAACCTGCTGGCGCGCTGGTGGGCCGCCGACGGGAGCTGAGCGGAGCGTCTCCAACACACCAACGTCGGCTGATCGCACGTCCACCCTCTCCCGCGAAGCGGGGGAGGGTACGCGCTCTCAGGCGCGGGGAGGGGGCCCCGCGGCGCCGCCGAAGCGCCTCCGCGCTTGAAGCCCTCCAGACCATCCGCCCATCCACCCGGCCCGTCAGAAACCCGCCGCGTTCCTCGTTCCGAACGTCCCACCCCACATCGCCAGCCCCTGATGTGCCCCCGGGCCGGCGCCTCCACGCACCGGAACACCAAGGACGCCCCATGTCGACCGTTGTCGTTCCGCATCCCACCGGCGAGCGCCGGCCCCTGGCCCTGCGCCGCGTCGCCATCGCCGGCGCGGTGATGGCGGCGCTCGACATCGCGTACGCGTGGGCGAACTGGGTGGTGGTACAGCACGTGATCACCACCGAGCAGCTCTTCCACTCGATCGCGGCCGGACTGGTTGGACGGGACGCGGCGCGGGCGGGCGGGATGCAGACGGCGCTCCTCGGCGCGTTCCTGCACGTGGTGATCGCCTTCCTGTGGACGATCGGCTTCTACCTGGCGGTGCGCAGTTCCGCGACGCTGCGGGGGTGGATGGGGAGCACGGGCGGCGCGGTGCTGGTGGGCCTCGCGTACGGCGCGGTGGTGTACCTGGCGATGAACTACGTGGTGATCCCGCTCAGCGCCGCGCCTCGCCCCAACCCGACGCTGGACTGGAAGTTCTACTTCAACCTCGTCCAGCACATGCTGATGGTGGGCCTTCCCATCGCCCTGATCATCCGCGACGGCGAACCGGGCTGACGGAGCCTGCGGCGTTGACGCAGGAGCGCTTCGGCGGCGCCGGGGGCCCCCTCCCCGCGCCTGAGGGCGCGTACCCTCCCCGCGCTTCGCGGGGGAGGGTGGAACAACCATCGGGCCCTACGCTGTTTGCAGTTCTCCCCGCCCCCGCGGAGCGCGCGCGGAGCGCGGGGAGGGGCCGGGGGAGGGGGCCACCGCGGCCGCGACCACGTCCGTCGCAGCGCTGGTAAGATTCGGACGACAAATCGGCCGCCGCGGGAGCACTCTCCCACGGCGGCCGCTTCGTTTCGATCGGCTTCGAGCGGTCGCCTACTCGTTCGGTGGGCCGATGCGGGTGTGGACGTCGTTCAACAGGGCGCTGGGGAGGATGGGCTTGATCAGCACGCCCTCGAAGCCCTCCTTGGCCAGCGACTCGCGGTCGATGGAGAGCGCCATCGCCGTCAGCATCAGCACGGGGATGTCGCGGGTGCGCGCGTCGGCCTTGAGGGCGAAGTTGGCCTCGCGGCCGTCCATCACCGGCATCGCCAGGTCCATCACGATCAGGTCCGGCCGATGCTCCAGCGCCAGGTCCACCGCCTCCTGGCCGTCGTGCGCGCCGAGCGTACGGTAGCCGGCCCGCTCCAGCATCATCTGCAGGGCGAGGCGGTTGTCCTCGTGGTCGTCGGCGAGCAGAACGGTTTTCGGCATCGGCCCCGGCGTGGGAGGGGTGATGGAGCGACGTCAGGAACCTGCCGCACGCCACGTCGCTTCGCAAGCGAGCGGCGCCCGGCCGGGGATGTGGATTGGACCACGCAGCCGCGCAAGAAGAGCGCCGCGGACGCGCGGGAAGCGCACACTGCCCCCCCTCCCTCAGCCGCCGAACAGCTCTTCCTGCACCGCCGGCGCGGCGGGGTAGATCACGCCCCCGTCCGGCTGCACCCGCGCGTGCTCCGACAGCCGCGCCGCCGACGCCGGGCCGGGCCCGATGATGTCCGCCACGGGGATCCCGCGGGCCAGCAGCGCGTCGGTGATCAGCCGCCGGTGGCAGCGCCACGGCACCGCCTCGGCGCACATGATCGCCGCCGTCCGCTCGCGGCCCAGGCCGATCAGCTCGTCCAGCGCGGCGCGGAACGGCGGCGTGGCCATGTAGTCGGCGTAGGCGCGGAAGGCGGCGTTTCGCCACGCGGTGTTCGGCGACGCGGCGGAGATGTCGGACGCGCGGCGGCCGCCCAGCGCCTCGGCGTGCCGGTAGCCGATCCCCGCCGCCGCGAGCGACGCCGCCAGCGCCGCGCTCCCGAAGTGCGGGTGCCGCCGCGACCCCGGAAAGCGCCGCACGTCCACCAGCACCTCCACCCCGTGCTCCCGCAGCAGCGCGATCAGCTCCCCGATCTCGCGCGTGGAATGGCCGATGGTGTAGATGGGGCGGATCTCGGTCATCAATACGAGTCTGTTCGATTGCGACGGGCATCTTGGCGGCCGCGGCTGGCCCCCTCCCCCGGCCCCTCCCCGCGCTCCGCGGGGGAGGGGAGAACTGCAACTGCAACCTGCAACTGCAACGACGACTGCGCGATGCACCAACGCCGTTCCACCCTCCCCCGCGGAGCGCGGGGAGGGTACGCGCCCTCAGGCGCGGGGAGGGGGCCCGCGGGATCGCCGAAGCGCATCCATTCCCATCCGCCTCGCCCATCCGCTCCGAAACCCACACCATCCCAACCACTTAGCCGACGCCGCGCTGTGAGCTTCGGTCTTTCGACGGGTACCCCCTGTTCCGTCTCCCCCGTCCCCTTGTAGTTTCCGCGCCATGAAGGACAAGATCGTGATCCGCGGCGCGCGGCAGCACAACCTCAAGAACCTGGACCTGGACCTGCCGCGCAGGTCGGTGATCGTGGTCACCGGCCCCAGCGGCTCGGGCAAGAGCTCGCTGGCGTTCGACACCGTGTACGCCGAGGGGCAGCGCCGGTACGTGGAGTCGCTGTCCACCTACGCCAAGCAGTTCCTGGACCGGATGGAGAAGCCCGACGTGGACCGCGTCGACGGCATCTCTCCCGCCGTGGCCATCGAGCAGCGCAACCCCACCAAGACCAGCCGCAGCACCGTCGGCACGGCCACCGAGGTGTACGACTACCTGCGCCTGCTCTGGGCGCGCGTGGGCCGCACCTTCTGCCCCGGCGACGGCCACGGCCCCTGCGGCCGCGAGATCCGCCCCGACACCGTGCAGTCCGCCGCCGACGCGGTCAACCGCCTCCCCGAGGGAACGCGGCTGATGGTGGGCTTCCCCCTCCCCCGCTCCGCCCGGCTCACGCACGCGCTGGTGGTGGAGAACCTGCGCGCGCTCGGCTTCCTGCGCGTCCTCGCCGACGGCCGCGAGCTGCACCTGGACGACGTCCCCGCGCAGGGCGCCGACGTGGACCTCACCGCGGCGCAGGAGCTGGTCGTGGTGGTCGACCGGCTGAAGGTGGACCCGGAGGGGGGCAATCGGCTGGCCGACTCGCTGCAGACGTCGTTCGCCGAGGGCGAGGGCGAGGCCGTCGTGGTCCCCGTCGGTATGGACACGCTGCGCTTCACCGAGCGCTTCCGCTGCCCCGAGCACCCGCGGATCGAGTTCGCCACGCCCAGCCCGCAGCTCTTCTCCTTCAACAACCCGTACGGGAGCTGCCCCGAGTGCACCGGCTTCGGCGCGGTGCTGCAGTTCGACGACTCGCTGATCGTCTGCAATCCCCAGCGCTCGCTGGCCGAGGGCGCGGTGGACCCGTGGCGGATGCCACGCTACGAGACGCGGCGGACCAAGTTGTACGACTTCGCCCGCAAGGAGGGCGTGTCGGTCGATACGCCGTGGAGCGAGCTGCCGGAGGAGTTCCGCGAGAAGGTGCTGCACGGCACGCGCGGCTTCCAGGGCGTCTACTCCTTCTTCGAGGACCTCGACGAGAAGCGCTACAAGCAGTACATCCGCGTCTTCATCCGCCAGTACCAGACGGCGCAGACCTGCCCGGTGTGCGACGGCGCCAAGCTGCGCCCCGAGGCGCTGTGGGTGCGCGTGGGGGGGATGACGGTCGCCGACGTGAGCCAGCTCCCGCTCACCCGGCTGCGCCCCTGGCTCGCCGCGCTCCGCGCCGCCGCCGACGACGTCGAGCCCGGCGACGCGTGCCCCGACCGCCCGCTCACCGAGCAGGAGCGCGCCATCGCCGACACGATCCTGAAGGAGCTGGACGCCCGCGTCGGCTTCCTGGACGACGTGGGCCTGGGCTACCTGACGCTCGACCGGCAGACGCGCACCCTCTCGGGCGGCGAGGCGCAGCGGATCACGCTGGCCAACTCGCTGGGCTCGCGGCTGGTGGACACGCTCTACGTGCTCGACGAGCCCACCATCGGCCTCCACCCGGCGGACAACGACCGGCTGCTGCGGCTCCTGGTGCGCCTGCGCGACCACGGGAACACGGTGATCGTGGTGGAGCACGACCCCGACGCCATGCGGCTGGCCGACTGGCTGGTGGAGCTGGGGCCGGGGAGCGGCGAGCGCGGCGGCGACCTGGTGTTCGAGGGCACGCTGGACGAGTTGCTGAAGGCCGACACGCTCACCGGCCGCTACCTCTCCGGCCGCGAGGAGATCGCCATCCCCGCGCGGCGGCGGCACACGGCGGGCGCCCGGATCCGCATCGACGGGGCGAGCGAGCACAACCTGCGCGGCGACCGGGTGGAGATCCCCATCGGCGCGCTGACGGTGGTGAGCGGCGTGAGCGGCTCGGGGAAGTCGACGCTCG
>DASQLJ010000300.1:0-11096 GCA_035630095.1 Longimicrobium sp. | reverse complement strand
GACGACGCGTTCCTGTACCGCTACTCCGAGCGCGACGGGACCCCGGCCACGCGCCTCCCGCGCGACCAGTTCGTTCCCGAGGCGGTCGGCCAGGCGCGCCTGGAGCGGCTGATCGCGCTGCACCGCGAGATCCAGCTCGAGATCGGGCAGCGCGAGGTGGGGCGGGTGGAAGAGGTGCTGGTGGAGAAGGAGGGCCGCCGCGGCGGCGTGCAGGGGCGCACCGAGGGGAACAAGGTGGTGAACTTCGCCGGCCCCGCGTCGCTGGTCGGCAGCTTCGCCGAGGTGCGGCTGGTGTCCACCACCGGCGCCACCTTCGCGGGCGAGCTGGTGGGCGCGCCCGAGCTGGCCGGGGCCGCTGCGTGAGCCGCGCCGGCTGGACCGGCCCCCACATCGCGACGCAGACACGACCCTCTGATCTCGCCGCACCGAAACACCGCCGCGCCCCTCCAGGGACGCGGCGGTCTCGTTTCCGGTATCAGGGACGCGGGATGAATCAGGACGCCACGCCATCGCCTCCTCCGTTGCTCTGTTCCTCCGTTCCCTCCGTCTCTCTGCGTGGGTCTGTGGGCAGCGCGGCCTGTAGTATCGTAAGTGGGAACACGGCAGCAGGTTACGCTGCTGTGGCCTTACCATCTCTTGGTCGGGGTGGTAGCGTTTGTGGGACAGGTTTGGATCAGCGGCAAATCGCGTGTGGCTGCGCCGCGTTCGGCGCCCTTCCCGTCGCGCGTTGCAGGGGCACGGAGCCGACTTCAGCTTGCCCGCCAGAAGGAGGTAGACCTCCACGTGGCCCCGCTGGAACGCGCTTCCGCCTCGGCCAGGGAGCCGGTGGAAAGCACCTAATCCACCAGCGCGCGAAGCTCGGCGGCGAGCCGCACGTCTGTTCCGCGCCGGCCGTCGTCGTTCGCCTTTCAAGCCGCCGCGTAGTGACCCTTTCGTGTATCGGGATGGACGGCGCGTGTTCTACCTTGACGTTCGCATGCCAGAGTATTATCTGGATTGGAATGGATTCGGCATGCGCGAGCCGGGATTGGCCCAGCGTACATTCTCCCGCGACAGGAACAGCGCAGCAACTCGGGGGGTTAGCCGGGATTCCGTCCATTAAACCATAAGCTGGCCACCATTCAAAGGAGTCGTTCATGCCCACCCAACCTGGCGAAATCAACGTTCGCGACAAAGGAGCCATCGGCGACGGCAATCCAGCTAATGCCGCGCAAGATACGTCTGGCTTTCTCTCAGCTATCCTCGTGGCACGCAATACTCCGGGGACCGCCGTGTATGTCCCGCCCGGAAAGTACTTCATCAATGAGACGTTGACACTTTCGAATCAGACATTACGGGGCGACCCAATGCCGGCCTGGGGGGCGGACTCGCCCCACCATGCCAACAATTGTTCCCAGGATGGAGGGGACGCAGCCGGCGGTCGTGTTGGATGGCGGAGGTGCCGTGGGCGGTCTCTTCTTTGATTGCGACCAGGATCCGACCGTACACCAGAAGGCAATCATACAGCTTTCCGCGCACGCGGCTGGTTCTCGCGTCGATGGGGTTCGGATCAGCAATGCCTGGGATGGGATCGTGGCGCAGGGCGGTACGAATCCTGGAAGGAGCATCATCCAGAACTGTTTTCTTCACAAGATCCGACACATCGGGGTCTCGCTCGGCACCCGCGGCTCTGCAGCGTACCACTACGTTTGGCTGTCGAACGTCGATGTGTGGAGTGACGACGAGGGGATCGTCACTCACACGGGATTCGAATTCGGGAAGATCGATGGCATCGCGGTGTCATCGTGCAACGCCTTCCGATGCAACGTCGGGTTCACGCTCTGGCATCAACCTGGCATGGGCGGCACCGGTGCCTCGTTTTCCAACTGTCAGGTGGACTTCGCGGGGAACGCCTTTCTCGTTCACGGCGCACATCATCTGAATATTACGGGAGGTATATTCTGGTGCCATAATGCGGCATTAAAGATTCAAGGCGGAGGTGGCCGGGTCATTGCCGCAGGGGCGGAATTCAAAGGGAATGGCGCACCCGCTGTCGACGTGGTCGATGGAGAACTGCTAGCGCTCTCCGGCTGCTTGCTTCGAAGTGACCATTCCAGCTTCAACCAACCCGCCGTGCGACTGGCTCAAGTATCGGGAGCGAGTATTACCGGCTGCGTAATCAACGTGTCCCAGGGTACGCCTACCCCCATTGAGTATCCGAGCGGCGCCAACGTTGCTTTGTCTGGCAATACAATTACACGACTGTCCAGCTAGAAACGAAGATGATGTGGACCGAGGGTTCCTCACCAGCGGACGTTCTTGACTTGCCACATGCCTGGCTAGCCTAGGCTAGGAGAGCTATTCGAGAAGTAACGGCGTTGGAAGCCTGACTGCAGGGGATGCTGCCTCCGCCAGGACCAGTCAACACCGCTGCGTCCATGCTCCTGCGAGCGGACGATTTCGGACGCGGCCCTTACGCACTGTCCCAACATCTGTGCCCTCGGGCGGCAGAGGGCGCGCGAGTTGCTGCGCGCGGCGAGGCACCTGCCCGACGGGCAGGTAAGCAGGGGAGCTTGTCTCGCTCGAATGCGCCGACGCGAGCGGCGCTGGTTCGTATGAAGCTGGCCCGCCGGGGGATCTCCGGCGGGCTCTGCTGTAGGATTTCGGGGCGGTTCCTGCTGCTGCTGCTGAGGTCGCGGGTGGGATAGGTTGTGGGACAGGTTTACCGCGAATATCCGGCATTTCGGCGGGATGACTCCGGTAGGCCTCCCGGAACATCAAGGATTTACAACAGTTTTCGGCACCCGCGCCAATTCGTTCCCTGACTCCGTGTGATGCCGTTGCTCAATCGCCGTTATCAGCAATCCCGCTGCGGTGGGAACAAGCTGCCGCCGCACCGCTCACATCACGCCTCGGGTGACTTTGAGCAGTCGGAAAACACACGACGGCGCGCGCCGGACCTCACGTAAACCTCAACCGATTCGACATACAACTCGTTTGATGACAATCAGATGCACGAGGCGACCGCGACGCGCCTGACCGTCCGCATCCCCGCCTGGATTCCGCCACCGCAAGCGCTCGCCTGGATGAATAACGGCCGCTACGTTCATTGCGTCCGCTTCGCTCCGTTCAGGGTACGATCGTCGTGCGCTCCAGGACGAACGTAGCGCCCGTGGTGCCGCCGCTGGTGACCGCCACCGTGCGCGTCGCCGTCTGCCCCGCGGCAAGCGCGAAGCCGATCGGCACGCGCACGGAGAGCTGGTAACTCGCCGCGGGGATGCTGTCGAAGCTGAAGACGCCGTTCGCGTCCGTCTGCGTCGAATCGCGGCCCACGAGGATGACGGGGACCGCACCGGCGCCGGTGCCGCCGGCCAGCACGCTGCCCTGCACCGTTCCCGTGCCGGGCGTTCCGTCGGTGGTGCCGATCGGCACGGTGAACAGGTTCGATCCGTCGCACGCGGCGGCCGCCAGCGCGGCGCACGCAGCCGCGATCCCGACCTTCAGCCGCACGATCATCTCGCACCTCCGGTTCATCCCCCATGTCGCCGACGGGAACCCGCCCGCCGCTGCAACCGCCGCGCCACCCACCGCCGCAAGCCGATGAAGCGCACGAGGTTGTGAGCGGATGACGAGCACCCTGCGCCTGCCGATCGTGGCGGCGTTCTTCGCCTTCCTGGCCGGGCTCCTCTGCGGCCTTCGCATCGAGGCGATCCCGGCCGCCGCGGCGCTCTGGGCCGCGGCGCCGCTCGCCGCGCTGCTCCTGCACCGGCCGCTCGCCGGCGTGCCGCTGGGGCGCGACGCCGCCCGCGGCTGCCTGGCCGCCGCGCTGGTGCTGGCCGGCGCGGGAGACGGGGCGCAGGCACGCCTCGCCGCCGCCCGCGACTGCCGCGCCACCCTCGCCGACGGCGCGCGCATCGTGGCCACCGGCGCGCTCGGCGCCGACTTCGCCGCCCCGCGCGACACCGCCGAGCGCACGCCGCTCCTCCCGCTCGCCGTCGTCCGCGTGGTCGGCGAGCGCGGCCTCGTAGCCGAGTGCGATGTGGAGCTGCGCGTCCGCCTGCCGCGCGGAACCCCGGCGGTCGCCGCGGGCACGGAACTGCGCGTCGCCGGCGAGTGGCGCCTCCTCCCATCCCCGGTGGACCCCGGGAGTTGGCCGCGGAGCCCGGCGTACCGCGGCTACCTGCTCGCGCGGCAGGGCACCGTCATCGCCCCGCCCGACTTCGCGCGCCACCCGCTGCTGGCGTTGCGCGGCCGCGCCGAGCGCCAGATCCGCCGCCTCTTCCCCCGCAACGCCGCGCTAGCCGACGCGCTCATCCTCGGCCGGCGCGAGACGCTGGACCGCGACCTGGCCGACCGCTTCGCCGCGTCGGGGCTGGTGCACCTCCTCGCCATCTCGGGGACGCACGTGGCGCTGGTGGGCGCGGTGCTGGTGCTGCTGGGCCGCGTCCTCCGGCTGCGGCGCGACCCCACCATCTGGCTCACCATCCTGCTGATCACGCTGTACCTGGCGATGATCGGCGCGCCGCCCTCCGCCGTGCGCTCGGGGATCATGACGGCGCTGGCGCTGCTCACCGCCGTCCTCCAGCGCCCGTCCGCGCCGCTGGCGATCGTCGCCGCCGCCGCGCTGGCGATCCTGGCGATGGACCCGATGACGGCGCTGGACGCGGGGTTCCAGCTCAGCTACGCCGGCGTGCTCGGCATCATGCTGCTGCGCCGGCCGCTGCTCGACCGCATCCCCGAGCGGCTCCGGCGCGGCTGGACGAAGAGCGTCGCGGAGTCGCTGGTGGTCTCCGTCGCCGCGTTCGTGGCGACCGCGCCGGTGGCGGCCCAGCACTTCGGCCAGGTAGCGCCGATTTCGATCATCGCCAACCTCCCCGCCATCCCGCTCAGCAGCCTGGCGCTGGTGGGGATCGGCGCCGCGTGCGCGCTGGAGCCGCTGTCACCCGCGCTCGCCCGCGTGGTGGCGGACGGGGCCGCGCTGGCGCTGGACGGGATGCAGTCGGTGGTGGACGTGGCGGTGGCGGTGCCCGGCGGGCACGCGGCGGTGGCGCGGCCGCAGTGGTGGGTGTGGGCCGCGGCGGCGCTCGCCTTCCTCCTCGCGCTGGAGCTGGCGGGGCGGATGCGGCGCCGGGTGCGCTGGGCGCTGGCGCCCCTCGCCGCGGGCGCCGCGCTGCTCCTGCTGCCGCTCGCGGCTGCTCCCGCACGTGGCCTGGAGATCGCATTCATCGACGTGGGCCAGGGCGACGCGGTGGCCATCATGACCCCCGCGGGGCGCTGGCTGCTGGTGGACGCGGGGCCGTGGGACGAGGATTTCGACGCCGGCAGCCGGCGGGTGCTCCCCTGGCTGCGGGCGCGCGGCGCGCGGCGGATCGAGGCGCTGGTGCTCACCCACCCGCACCTCGACCACGTGGGCGGCGCGCCCGCGGTGCTGCGCGAGATCGCGGTGGGGCGGCTGATCGACCCCGGCCTGGCGTTCGGCACCTCCGTCTACCGCGACGTGCTGCGAGCGGCGGAAGAGCGGCACGTGGCCTGGAACGCGGCGCGGCGCGACCGGGTGCTGCGCATCGACGGGGTGGAGCTGAGGTTCCTGTGGCCTGCAGCGGACGTTCTTGACGCACCGGAAGATCCGAACGACATTTCGGCCGTGATACAGGTACGCTACGGCGAGTTCTCCGCGCTGCTCACCGGCGACGCCCCCGCCTTCGTGGAGGAGGCGCTGGTGCGCCACTACGGCGACGGGCTGCGCTCGCAGTTGGTGAAGGCGGGGCACCACGGCAGCCGCACCTCCACGTCCGACGCGTGGCTGCGGGCGGTGGACCCGGCGCTGGCGGTGATCTCGTGCGGGCGGCGCAACCGGTACGGCCACCCCGCCCCCGAGACCATGGACCGCCTCCGCGCCGACGGCGTGCAGGTGGCGCGGACGGACGAGGACGGCACCGTGGTGGTCCACGTGGCCCCCGGCGGGCGCGCGTGGCGGAGGGACGAGCGGTGAGCCTGGTCGCGCGGCTGGCGGACGTGGTGTTCGGCCCCGAGGTCCCGCGGGAGGAGTTGCCGGGCGCGCCGCTCCCGCCGGGCGTCACGGTGCGGCGCAACCGCTGGATCCCCGCGATCGGCGGGGTAGGGGGGAACATGAAGGGCGCCGCCGCGGCGGTCACGCTGGGCGGCACCATCCTGGTGCACCCCGAGGCCGGGATCGACGAGGGGCTGCTGGTGCACGAGCTGGTGCACGTGCGGCAGTGGCGCGAGGACAGGCTGTTCGCGGTGAAGTACGTGGCGGAGTGGGTGCGCCGCGGCTACCGGCAGAACCGGTACGAGGTGGAAGCGTACGAGCGGGAGCGCCGCTTCCGCACCCAGCAGACGAACGAGCCGAGGAATCCGTGAGCAGCAAGGGCATCATCACGATCGAGCGCCACATCATCGAGGCCGAGCGGCAGTTTCCCGAGGCCACGGGCGCATTCAGCAGCATCCTGTACGACATCGCCTTCGCCGCCAAGATGATCGGCAGGGAGGTGCGCCGCGCCGGCCTGGCCGACATCCTGGGCCTCACCGGCGAGGTGAACGTGCAGGGCGAGGAGGTGCGCAAGCTCGACGAGTACGCGCACGAGGTGCTGTTCAAGGCGCTCGACCACACGGGCCACCTGTGCGGGATGGCGTCGGAAGAGGCCGAGGACTTCATCCCCATCCCCGACCGCTTCCCCACCGGCAACTACTGCGTGCTCTTCGACCCGCTCGACGGCTCGTCGAACATCGACGCCAACGTGTCGGTGGGCACCATCTTCTCGGTGCACCGCAAGGTGAGCGACCACCCGCGCGGGAGCGTGGAGGACTGCCTGCAGCCCGGCTACAAGCAGGTGGCGGCGGGCTACGTGGTCTACGGCTCGTCCACCATGCTGGTGTACACCACCGGCAACGGCGTGCACGGCTTCACGCTCGAGCCCTCGATCGGCGAGTTCCTCCTCTCGCACCCGCACATGTGCATCCCCGAGAGCGGGCAGCGGATCTACAGCTGCAACGAGGGGAACTACGGGAAGTGGAGCGACGGACAGCGCCGCTTCGTCGACTGGCTGAAGGGCGCGGGCGACGAGCCCAACCCCAAGCCGTTCAGCTCGCGCTACATCGGGTCGCTGGTGGCCGACTTCCACCGAAACCTGCTCTACGGCGGCATCTTCATGTACCCGGCCGACGTGAAGAGCCCGCGCGGCAAGCTGCGGCTGCTGTACGAGGCCGCCCCGCTGGCCATGATCGCCGAGCACGCCGGCGGCAAGGCCACCGACGGCACCCGGCGCATCATGGACATCGACCCGCTCTCGCTGCACCAGCGCACCCCGCTGTACATCGGCACCGCCGACTACGTGGACATGGCCGCGCGCTTCCTGGCCCCCGCCGAGGCACCCGCGCTCGCCAGCGTCTAGCGTCGGCCGTTTGTTCGACCACTGAGCAAATCAGCACGAAGCCCCGGCTCTCCACGCGAGAGCCGGGGCTTCGTCGTTTCTCCACCTGGCCGGATATCCTGTTGCCGGGCGAAGCCCTGGAAAACGAACGAACGGCGGGTCGGGCGTGTCCCTCCGCTGCGCTCCGGGCCGGGCTTCGCGCGCCGTAGGCAACGATACCGCCGTTGCCAACGGCGCCGAGCCGCCGGCGCGCCACGGCCCCTCTCGTTCCCGCTACGTCAGAGGGGCCGCGCCGGCGTCTCGGCCCTCCGGGCGCGAATCCCTCACGCAATCCGCTCGCGGAACGGAGTTCGCGCGATACGTAGGATATGCCGACCGGCGACGCGGCGGTTCAGCCGGCGGCGCGCGCGTCCAGGCCGGGCTCGATGCGGTACTCGCCGTCGGGGAAGTGCGCGGTGATGCGCAGCTCGCCGCCCATCGCCTCGATCACGTCGCGGAGGGTGCTCAGCCGCACGTCGGTGCGGCGCTCCAGCTTGGACACGTTCGCCTGCCGCGTCCCCAAGCGCCGCGCGAGCTCCTCCTGGGTGAGCCGCCGCGCCTTGCGCAACTCGTTCAGCTCGAACGCGGCGAGGAGCGACTCGGTTTTGCGCGCCGCACGCTCGATCGTCTCGGGCGCCGCCGTCGCCTTGATCTCGTCCCAGCTTCGGGTGGGCATCAGCTCCGCTCCTCCTTCTTCTTCAGCTCGTTCAGGTGATCGTCGAACATTCGGTCCGCCAGCGGCACCACCTGATCGTACCAGCGGCCGTTCCCGGTCTTGTCGCCACCCAGCAGCAGGACCGCCGTCCGGCGCGGATCGAAGGCGTAGAGGACCCGGTACGGCCGGCCCGCGTGCTGGATGCGAAGCTCACCCGCCGATCTTGGAGCTCTGCGGGAACCCGAGCCGCGGCCCCAGCGCCTTGAGGAGGTCGACCACGGCGATCACGTCTTCCCGCTCGGGCTCCGTGAGCGAACCGAACCAGCTCTCGAACACATCGGTCCCCCGTATCCTCCAGCTCATGGAGTATACCTCTTGGTGAATATTCTGTAAAGGGAATACCCACGAAGACCGTAGAGCTGCCCGATCCACGCGAGCAGCGGGATTCGGGGTGAAGCGTAACAAAGTGGACAGCCATCAACTCACGCGCCGGACACTTCGAAACCACATGCGAGACGACAAAAGGAACGATGCGGTCAGCGCAGCGCGTGGTCCGTCGTCAACCGGTCCGCCGCCGATCGCGGAGCACGCGGGCGAGGTCGATGAACTTCTGGGGGGAGAAGGTCTCGGGGCGCTGGACCAGGTCCATCCCGGCGGCGCGGCCCACCTGCTCCACGTCGTCCACCGAGAGGTGGTAGGCGTCGCGCAGGATGCGCTGGAACTGCTTGCGGCGCTGCTGGAAGGCGGCGCGCGTCAATTCGCGCAGCGACGCCTCGTCCTGAGGCGTGAGGCGCGGCGGGTTGTGCGGGACGATCCTGACCACGCTCGACATCACGTCGGGGACGGGGCGGAAGGCGTCGCGGCTCACGTTCATCACGCGGCTCACGTCGGCCACCGCCTGCACGCCCACCGCCAGCGCGCCGTAGGTCTTGCTCCCGGCCGGCTCCAGGATGCGGTCGGCCACCTCGCGCTGCACCATCAGCACGATCTCGCGCGGGCGCGGGGTGCGCTCCAGCAGCGAGAAGAGGATCGGCGTGGTGATGTTGTAGGGGATGTTGCCGATCACCTTGAGCGCCGCGGGGTCGCTGGAGATGCGCTCCAGCGGCACGTCCAGCACGTCCTCGTTCACCACCTCGATCGACGGGTCGCCCGCGTACTCCTCGCGCAGCCGCGCGGCCAGCCCGTTGTCGAGCTCCACCAGCACCAGCCGCCGCACCGTCCCCGCGAGATGGCGGGTGAGCGCGCCCACGCCGGGGCCGATCTCCAGCACCTCGTCGTTCGGCCCGGGCTCGATGGCGGCGACGATCTTCCGCTGCAGGTTGGGGTCGATCAGGAAGTTCTGCCCCAGCGCGCGCTTGGCGCGGGGGAGGTCGTCCGGGTACGGGAGTTGGCGGGGGGGCACGCGTCGGCGCGCGGCTAGAAGCGGACCAGCACGGCCGTGCGGTCGTCGGGCGGCACGGTGGCGCCCGTTTCCGTCACCCGCGCGAAGAGGCGGCCGATGATCTCCTCGGCCGGGCGGTCGCGCAGCCGCACCGCCTCGTCGATCAGGATCTTCTCGCCCTCCACCTCGCCGCGCTCCAGCGCGTCGGAGAGGCCGTCGGTGAAGAGGAAGAGGAGGTCGCGGCCGCCGTCCCACGGCGCCGTCGCCTCGCCGTACGTCGAGCGGTCGATGATGCCGAAGGGCGGATCGGTCACCCCCAGCCGCTGCGGCGGCCCCTCCGCCGGCACGCGCCAGGCGTGCGAGTGCCCCGCGTTGGCGTAGGTGATGGTGGCTTCCGCCGGGTCGATCACGGCGTAGAAGAGGGTGAGGTACATCTCCGTGGTCTCCAGCTCGTCGATCAGCGCCAGGTGCGTGCGCCGCAGCACCTCGGCCGGCGCGTCGCCCTCGCTGGCGTGGATCGCGACGGCGCTCATGGTGAGCGCCATGATCAGCGCCGCCCCGAAGCCGTGGCTGCTCACGTCACCGATCAGCACCCCCAGCCGGTTCCCCGGGAGGCGGAAGAGGTGGTAGAAGTCGCCGCCCACGGATTCCGCGGGAACGCATCGCGCGGCCACCTCGGCGTAGCTGGCGAACTGCTCCAGCGGGGGGAGGAGCTTGAGCTGGAGGTCGTGTGCCAGCTCCATCTCGCGCACCAGGCGCTCCTGGCTCAGCGACTCCCCGATCAGCCGGTTGTTCTCCACCGCCGCGCCGATCTGGCTGGCGATCGCCGAGAGCAGCTTCAGGTCGCCCGCGCTGAACCCACCCGCCCGCCCGGTCAGGTTGATCACCCCCACCGTGCGCGCCTCGCCCTCGGGGGGCGTGTAGCTGACGGGGACGGAGAGGAAGGCACCCTGCTGCGGCTTGTCCTCCCCCGCGCAGTCGCCGCGGGTGTAGACCTCGCCGGGCGCGAGGATCACGGGGCGCGCGTCGCGGAACACCGCTGCGGTCACCGAGCAGGGGTCGCCCACGGCGATCGGGCCGCGGTGCCCGTCGCCGCCCTCCACGGCCGCCAGGTCCAGCCGGTCGGTCTCGGCGTCGTGCACCCAGAGCGCGGCGCGGCCGGCGCCCAGGATGCTGGCCACCTCGCCCAGGATGATCCCCGCCGCCTGCTCCAGCGAGATGATGGAGCCCAGGATCTCGCTGATCGAGTAGAGGAGGTTGATCTCCTCGTAGCGCTCGGAGATTTCGCGGCTGAAGGAGCGGATCTCGTCGTCATGGCGTGTAACACGCGCCAGGATGCTCGCGAGGAAGCGCGCGGCGCCCTCCCCCACCGCCGCGGGCGCGCCGGCGATCTCCAGGCGGTAGTCGGTGCCGGGCACCTCCACCGCGCCGTCGCCCGGGTCGGGGGCGGCGCCGTCGGCCGCGGCGCCGAGGACGGGGCGCCAGCCGTCGCCCGCGCGGCACCACACGCGCACGCCGTCGCCCCAGGCGCGCCGGAGGTCGTCCAGCACGTCGCGGGCGGGGCGGGCCAGTGCCGGGGCGGCGGTCGCGGTGGGCATGGGCGGCGCGCTAGGAGGCGCGCGAAAGCGGCTCCTGGCGGTACAGCACCAGG
>DASQLJ010000299.1:0-3681 GCA_035630095.1 Longimicrobium sp. | reverse complement strand
TCCGGATCGCACGACGGCAGTAACGGCAGGATGAACGGGGCGGCGCTCGATGGTTCGGGCGCCGCCCCGTCGTTTTGGTGTTATATGATACGGAGCCCACGAGCTCCGTTCCGCGAGCGGTTTGCGTGAGGGATTCGCGCCCGCAGGGCCGAGACGCCGGCGCGCCCGCGTCGGCGTCTCGGGGGCAAGCGGGGCCGTGGCGCGCCGGCGGCTCGGCGCCGTTGGCAACGGCGGTATCGTTGCCTACGGCGCGCGAAGCCCGGCCCGGAGCGCAGCGGAGGGACACGCCCGAATCCCGCTCTTCCGTTGCGTACCCCGGCACCGACTTTTCGCGATCCGTATCACACGGAGACACGGAGCCACGGAGGAATGCGAGCAGCTTCTCCGTGCCTCCGTGACCCTGTGCGACACCGTCGTTTGCTGGATCTGGAAGCTTCCGGGTAGAGGTCTCGCACCAGTAGTCGCTGGGTGGCGACGGAGCGCGTAGAATATCGGCGCGCGTCGTGCGATTCGCCGCCACGGCGCAGTCGCCCGAACCTCACACTCTCGCACCCCGGCGCCGCCCTGATCGAGTTCGACCATCTCTCCAAGTCCTACGGCGACCTGGCGGCCGTGCGCGACCTGTCGCTGCGGGTGGGCGCGGGCGAGGTGTACGCGCTGCTGGGGGCCAACGGCGCGGGGAAGACCACGGCGCTGCGCTGCCTGGCCACCCTGCTGCGCCCCACCGGCGGCGCCGCGCGCATCGCCGGGTTCGACGCGGCGGAGCAGCCGCTGGAGGTGCGCCGCCGGCTGGGCTTCCTGGCGGCGTCGATGGGGCTGTACCAGCGGCTCACCGCGCGCGAGCTGCTGCGCTACTTCGCGCGGCTGAACGGGATCGGCGAGGAGGCCGGGGCGCGGCGGGTGGAGGAGATGGTGGCGGCGTTCGACCTGGGCGAGTTCGCCGACCGGCTGTGCGGCAAGCTCTCCACCGGCCAGCGGCAGCGCGTGTCCATCGCCCGCGCGGTGGTGCACGACCCGCCCGCGCTGGTGCTGGACGAGCCCACGCTGGGGCTGGACGTGCTGAGCAGCGAGGCGATCTTCCGCTTCGTGGCCGACGCGAAGGCGCGCGACCGCGCCGTCATCTTCTCCACCCACCAGATGAGCGAGGTGGAGCTGCTGGCCGACCGCGTGGGGATCATCGCCGGGGGGCGGCTGGTGGCGGAGGGGACGGTGGACGAGATCGTGGCGCGCGCCGGCGAGCACAACCTGGCGCGCGCCTTCCTGCGCATCGTGCGGGAGGCGGCGTGAACCTGCGCCTGGTGAGGACGGTGCTGGCCAAGGAGCTGAGGGAAACGCTCCGCGACCGCCGCACGCTGTTCATGATGATCGTGATCCCCACCCTGCTCTACCCGGGGATCATGGTGGTGCTGGAGCAGCTCACCCTGCTGGGCCAGCGCAACCTGGGCCAGCGCCCCGCCGCCGTGGCCGTGCACGGCGCCGACCCCGCGCTGGCGGACTTCCTCCGCCGCGACACCGCGCTCCGCGTCCTCCCGGCGGAGAGCGCCACCGTCGCCGCCGTGCGCACGCGCCAGGCGGAGGCCGCGATCGTCGTCTCGCCGCGGCGCGGCGGGGCGGCGGGGACCGACAGCGTGCGCGTGCTGTACGACGCCTCGAGCGACCGCTCGCAGCGCGCGCACGAGCTGGCCGGGCGCGCGCTGGGCGCGTGGAACGACACGCTGCTGGCGCGGCGGCTGGCGGAGCGCGGCCTTCCCCCCGCCTTCGCCGAGCCGATCGCGGTGGCCGACTCGTCGGTGGCCACGGCGCAGGAGACGGGGGCGTACGCGCTGGGCCGCTTCCTTCCCGTGCTGCTGATCCTGATGACGCTGCTGGGCGCCTTCTACCCGGCGATCGACCTGGCGGCGGGGGAGAAGGAGCGCGGCACGCTGGAGACGCTGCTCACCGCGCCGGTCCCCGCCCGCGAGATCGTGGCGGGGAAGTTCGCCGCGGTGGCGCTGATCGGGATGGCGGCGGCGGCGGCGAACCTGCTGAGCATGCTGCTCACCTTCCAGAGCGGCGTGTTCAAGTTCGCCAAGGCCGCCAACGTGCAGTTCACGCTGCCCTGGAGCACGGCGCTGCTGGTGATGGTGGGCCTGGTGCCGCTGGCGGTGCTCTTCTCCGCGCTGTTCCTGGGGATCGCGGTGCGGTCGCAGAGCTTCAAGGAGGCGCAGAACGCGCTGACCCCGATGCAGCTCGCCAGCACCCTCCCCATCATCGTGATCACGCTGCCGGGGATCGAGTTCAACGCGGCGCTGGCCACCGTGCCCGTGGTGGGGATCGCGATGATGTTCCGCGAGCTGATGTCGGGCTCGGCGAAGCTGGTGCCGTCGCTGATCGCGTTCGGGGCGACGGTGCTGTACGCGGCGCTGGCGCTGCACTTCGCGGCGCGCGCGTTCGGGCGCGAGGACGTGCTGTTCGGCGGCGGCGCGTCGACCGCGCCGAGCGGGGGGTGGCGGGTGCGGCTGGCGGCGTGGCGCGCCGGCGTGCGCCGGGTGCCGCTCCCGGCGGAGGCGCTGGCGTTCGTCGCCGCCGTCGCGCTCCTCTACTTCCACGCGGGGACGGCGCTGCAGGCGCGCTTCGGCGAGCGCGGGCTGCTGTACAGCGAGTGGGGGCTGCTCTTCGTGCCGGCGATGCTGCTGGCGCTGGCCGGGCCGTTCGACGCGCGGCGGACCCTGGCGCTGCGGCGGCCCTCGGCGCGGGGGCTGGCGGGGGCGCTGCTGCTGGCGCTGGGCGGGATCCCGGTGGGGTGGGCGATCGGGTGGGCGCAGATGCAGTACTTCGAGGTGCCGAAGGAGCTCTTCTCCGGGCTCGAGGCGCTGGTGACCGCCACCAGCCTGCCGCGCTTCGTCTGGCTGATGCTGCTGGTGGCGATCACGCCGGCGGTGTGCGAGGAGGTGGTGTTCCGCGGGGTGCTCTTCCAGTCGCTCGCGCGCGAGCAGCGGATGTGGCGGGTGGTGGCGCTCACGGCGCTGGTCTTCGGCGCGTTCCACCTGTCGGGGGAGACGGCGATCCGCTTCCTGCCCACGGCGTGGATCGGGTTGCTGATGGGGATCGCCGCCTGGCGCACGCGCTCGATCGTCGCCAGCATGCTGATGCACTTCGTGAACAACGGCCTGGCGGTGGTGATCGTCTCGCGCCCGGAGCTCCGCCGCGCGGTGATCGGCGCCACCGGCGAGCCCAACTGGGTGCTGGTGGCGCTGGCGCCTCTTGCGCTGGCTGCCGGCCTGTGGCTTCTTCCCCGGCGCACGGCGCTGCCGGACGACGTGGTGGCGGCGCCGACGTCGCGGGAGGCGGAGGAGGTGGAGGGCTGAGGCGCCGCGGGCCCTCTCCCTGGCGCCTGGCGGCGCCTGTCCCTCCCCCAAAACAACCTGGGGGAGGGACCTCGGCTCGCTTCGCTCGCGGCTACGTCGGGTGTGCACGGGGTCCGGTGTGGGTCTCACGAGCCTGCGAAGGGGCTTGGGACGCGACGGACGCGTGAGGGATGCGCGCCCGGAGGGCCGGGAAGGTCCAGACCGGGTAGATTGTTGACACGGCAGACCGGGAGGATGATTGACACGGCAGAAGTGATCTCACCTGGGCAAAAGGAGAGAAATGCCGTGGAAGCAATCGGATCGCGTGACGGAGCGTTTGCGGTTCGTGGCGCTG
>DASQLJ010000298.1:0-4155 GCA_035630095.1 Longimicrobium sp. | reverse complement strand
TTCGGGACGCTCGCCGCGCCGGCCGGCCGGCGCGGCGCCGCCCGGGGCGTCGCCCTCGCGGCCGGCGCGGGAGCGCTGGCGCTCGTGATCGCCGGCGCGCGCTCGGCGCCGGCGCGCGCCACGGTGGCGGGGGGCGCAACGAGCCCGCCGAGCCAGGCCGCGGGCGCGCTCCCCTGGCGGCCGTACAGCGCGGCGGCGCTCGAGGCGCTGCGCGACAGCGGGCGCGTGGTGCTGCTCGACTTCACGGCCGACTGGTGCCTCACCTGCAAGGTGAACGAGCGCGTCGCCTTCGGCTCGGGCGCGGTGCGCGCGTCGCTGCGCGCGCACGACGTCGCGCTCCTCCGCGCCGACTGGACGACGCGCGACCCGTCGGTCACGCGCGCCCTCGCGGCGTTCAGTCGCAACAGTGTGCCGTTCGTCGTTCTCTACGGCCGCGACCGCGCCGCGGCGCCGGCCGTCCTCCCGACGCTCCTCACCCCGGGGATCGTCACGCGCGCGCTGGACGCCGCCGCGGCGGCCGGCCGAGCTCCGGCTCTTTCCGCCGCGCCCGCGCGCTGACCGCCGCGGCCTCGCCCGACTCAACTCCTTCATCCCCTCGTCCAGGAACCACACCATGCCTCTCTCGAAGCGTCGCAAGCTCTCGCTTCTCCTCGCCGGCCTCGTGGTCATCGTCATCGCACTCGCCGGGGCGGTGTTTGTCGCCCCGCACCTGGAGCCCGAAGTCAAGCTGACGGCCGCCGAGCTCGGCGCGGCGCCGCGGGTCGGCGCGCCCGCTCCGGCGTTCACCGCGGTCGACACGCGCGGTGCCTCGCACTCGCTCGCGGCCTATCGCGGCCGGTGGGTGGTGCTCGAGTGGGTCAACCACGACTGCCCGTACACGAAGAAGCACTACAAGGAGGTCGACGGCCGCCCCGGCAACACGCAGGCGATGCAGCGCGACTACGCGAACCGCGTCGTGTGGCTCTCGGTCGTCTCCTCGGCGCCCGGAAAGCAGGGCTTCACCACGGCGGAGGAGGCGGACCGGCGGACGCGCGAGAAGGGCGCGGCGCCGACCGCCGCCGTCCGCGACACGGCCGGCACGCTCGGGCGGCTCTACGGCGCGCGGAACACGCCCCAGTACGCGATCATCGACCCGCAGGGGGTGCTTCGCTACGCGGGCGCCATCGACGACAAGCCGACGTCCAATGCCAAGGACATCGCGGGGGCGACGAACCACGTCCGCGCCGCGCTCGACGCCGGCCTCGCGGGGAACCCCATCGCGGTCGCGCAGACGCAGCCCTACGGCTGCGACGTGAAGTACTGATCGTGCCTTACGCCCGGCGGTCTCGTCTACATCGGCCAGTCGTGCGGACCGCGGCGGAACACCATCGAGGGAGCTGGCGGATGAAGACGACGAGGGCACTCTTCGCGGTTCCGACGGTGGCGGCCTCCGCGCTGCTCCGGGCGGCCTGCACGCACGGCGCGCGGCTCGCCCCCTGCGTGACGGCGATCGATGGCGACGACATCGCGGGGGGGGTGACGGGGGCGAGCGGCCCCGAGGCGGGGGTGTGGGTGACCGCCGAGACCTCCGGCCTCCCAACGAAGTTCGCCGAGACCCGATGGGGGTCTACACCAGGTGGCTGGACGGCCGGATCGACGACCTGAAGGCCGGTCCGACCGTCCCCGCGGGCCTCACCGCCGAGGCCGCGCGCGACCGCCTGTCGTGGCTGCAGCAGTGGCTCGGGATGCGCGCCCCGGCCTCCTGGGCCGACGCCCTCGGGCGGACGCGAAAGCGAACCAATCGCGCAACCGCGAGCGTCGGTCATGACAACCGGCACGCGTTATTCGTCCAACCGATCCGATCGCGGCGTAACACCATCAAGGGAGCTGGCAGATGAAGACGACGAAGGCACTCTTCGCGGGCGCGACGGTGGCGGCCTCCGCGCTGCTCTGGGCGGCGTCCACGTACGGCGCGCAGCCCACCCCCGGCGGGACGACGATCGATCGCGACGACATCGCGGGGGTGGTGACGGGGGCGAGCGGCCCCGAGGCGGGGGTGTGGGTGATCGCCGAGACCTCCGGCCTCCCGACGAAGTTCGCCAGGATCGTGGTGACCGACGACCAGGGGCGCTACCTCCTCCCCGACCTCCCGCGGGCGAGCTACGAAGTCTGGGTGCGCGGGTACGGGCTGGTCGACTCGCCGAAGCGGCGGGCGGACCCCGGGACGACGCTGAACCTGCGGGCGACGCCCGCGCCGAATCCGCGCGCCGCGGCGGAGTACTTCCCGGCCGGGTACTGGTACTCGCTGATGAAGGTGCCGGCGGAGAGCGAGTTCCCCGGCACCGGCCCGGAGGGGAACGGGATCAACCCGAGCTTCAAGAGCCAGGCGGAGTACGTCCGGCTGCTGAAGAACAACTCCTGCCTGGGCTGCCACCAGATGGGGAGCAAGGGGACGCGCGAGCTGCACCCCGCGCTCGGCACCTTCGAGTCCTCCGTGCACGCGTGGGAGCGGCGGCTGCAGGTCGGCCAGGCCGGGGGGGCGATGATCGGTTCGGTGCAGCAGATGGGAGCCCCGCGCACGCTGCGGATGTTCGCCGACTGGACCGACCGGATCGCCGCGGGCGAGGTGCCGCCCACGCCGCCCCGCCCGCGGGGGATCGAGCGCAACGTCGTCATCACCCTCTGGGACTGGGCCGACCCGAAGGCGTACCTGCACGACCTGGTCTCCACCGACCGCCGCAACCCGACGGTGAACGCCGGCGGCCCGGTCTACGCCGTGCTCGAGGCGAGCGCCGACTACATGCCGGTGCTCGACCCCAGGACCCACACGGCGACCCGGGTCCCGGTCACGGTCCGCGACCCGGGCACCCCGCCCGCGTCGCCGCAGCAGGTCGCGGTTCCCTCGCCGCACTGGGGAACCGAGCCGATCTGGACCAGCCGGGCGAACGCGCACAACCCGATGCTCGACGAGAGGGGGCGCGTCTGGATCACCTCCAGGGTGCGTCCGCCGGCCAACCCGGCCTTCTGCAAGGCGGGGTCGAGCCATCCGTCGGCCCGCCTCTTTCCGCTCAACGCCTCGGGCCGCCAGGTGGCGGTGTACGACCCGGGGACGAGGGAGATGAAGCACGTGTCCACCTGCTTCGGCACGCACCACCTGATGTTCGCCGAGGATGCGAACCGCACCCTCTGGACGAGCGGTGGCGGGCCGGTGGTGGGGTGGTTGAACACGAAGCTGTGGGACGAGACGGGCGACGAGGAGAAGGCGCAGGGATGGACCGCGCTGGTCATGGACATCAACGGGAACGGCCGCCGCGACGAGTACGTGGAGCCGAACGCGCCCGTGGATCCCGGCAAGGACAGGCGCATTCAACCCGGGCAGTACGGCGGCGGCCCGTACGCGCTGGCACCGGCGCCCGACGGGTCGGTGTGGGGGACGATGTTCGGGTTCCCCGGCGCGGTGTTCCGGCTGACCCCGGGCGCGAATCCGCCGGAGACCGCGCTCACCGAGGTCTTCGAGGTGCCGTGGAACAACCCGGCCGTCGCCAACGCGGGCTTCTCCCCGCGCGGCGGCGACGTGGACCGGAACGGCGTGTACTGGGCCGCCCTGGCGAGCGGGCACCTGGCCAGCTTCGACCGCCGCAAGTGCCGCGGCCCGCTGAACGGCCCCACCGCCACCGGCCGGCACTGCCCGGAGGGGTGGACCTTCTACGCCGAGCCCCTCCCGCAGCTTGGCAACGTCACCAGCCCGGGGAGCGGCGAGGGGAGCTACTACACCTGGGTGGACCAGTTCAACACGCTCGGCCTCGGCGCGAACGTGCCGATCAACACCGGGAACCAGTCCGAGGGGCTCCTCGTCCTCAGCGACGGGAAGTGGGTCGTCCTGCGCGTCCCCTACCCGATGGGGTTCTACACCAAGTGGCTGGACGGCCGCATCGACGACCCGAACGCCGGCTGGAAGGGGCGCGGTCTCTGGGCGTCCATCAGCACCCGCGCCCCCTTCCATATGGAAGGTGGGAAGGGGGCCACCAGCAAGGCGATCCGGTTCCAGCTCCGGCCGGATCCGCTGGCCAGGTAGCGCGAAGTGCGAAAGCGATCGTAACCCAACGGGCGGAGCCGGCAACAGGAGTATCGTTGCCGGCTCCGTTCGCGCAGCAACGGTCGTCTCGTCGATACGCG
>DASQLJ010000297.1:0-5200 GCA_035630095.1 Longimicrobium sp. | reverse complement strand
GCCCCTCGCGAAACGCCCAGCCGCGCTCGTCGCGGATCGGGTCGACGACGGACATGGAGATCACGTCCTCCAGCCCCAGCAGCGTGCGGACGATGATGGCCCGGTGCGCCCACGGGCACGCCAGCGACACGTAGAGATGGTACCGCCCCGCCTCCGCCGGAAACCCCGACGATCCGTCCGCCGTGATGCGGCCGCGGATCGAATACTTCTGCCGCACGAACGAGCCGTCCGCCCCCGCCTCCGCCGGAAATTGCGCGCTCACGCTCATCTCGTCTCCCTGATGTCCTTGATCACCCCCCGCCGAACCCAGCACGACGCGCGCCGGTGTGAGATGCCACCGCCGGCGCGATCGAAGTTATCCCCCAACTACAAGGTCACCCCAATAACTGAATCAGCCCCTGCGTCCAAGCCGGGGATCCACGCCGGCCGCGATGGAGATTTCGCCGTTGTGCCGTGGCGGTCCGCAACCTGCCGGGTGCGCGTCTGCCGATCGAGCGGAACCGGAACGCCTGTACGAATGCGATGAAGCGCATCCTGACGCGCGCCCTTGTGATGGGGCTTCTCACCATGATCCACCCCGCCCTCGCCAGCGGCCAGAACGCCGCGCTGCAGCAGGCCCGCCGCGCGCGCGTGGACTCGCTGCTGGCGGCGATGACGCTGGAGGAGAAGGTGGGGCAGATGACGCAGCTCACCGTGGGCGTCTTCGCCGCGCAGGGCTCGCCCCAGCACGACAGCATCCGCCTCGACCCCGCCAGGCTGCGCCGCGGCATCGTGGAGCGGCACATCGGGTCGATCCTGAACGTGATGGGCGGCGCTCTCTCGGTGGAGAGCTGGCACCGCGCGATCGGGGAGATCCAGGGCGTGGCGATGCGCGAGACGCGGCTCGGGATCCCGGTCATCTACGGCATCGACTTCGTGCACGGGGCCAACTACACGCGCGGCGGCACCCTCTTCCCCCACAACCTGGGGATGGCCGCCACCTTCGACACCGCCCTCGCCCGCCGCGCCGGCGAGGTCACCGCGGACGAGGCGTACGCGTCCGGCATACCCTGGAACTTCGCGCCGGTGCTGGACCTGGGCCGCCAGCCGCTCTGGCCGCGGATGTACGAGACCTTCGGCGAGGACCCGTATCTCGCCACCGTGATGGGCCGCGCCAACCTGGTGGGGATGCAGGCCAGCGGGCGGGTGGCGGCCACGCTCAAGCACTACCTGGGCTATGGCGTCCCGCGCTCGGGGCGCGACCGGGCGCCCGCGTACATGACCGTGCGCGAGGTGCGCGAGATCCACCTGCCGCCCTTCGCCGCGGCGGTGCGCGCCGGCGCGCGGGCGGTGATGGTGAACAGCGGCGAGATCGACGGCGAGCCGCTGCACGCCAGCCGCTACTGGCTCACCGACGTGCTCCGCGGCGAGCTCGGCTTCGACGGCGTGATCGTGACCGACTGGGCCGACATCACCTACCTGAACACGCGCCACCAGGTGGCCGCCACCGAGAAGGAGGCGGTGCGGATGGCGATCCTGGCGGGCGTGGACATGAGCATGACACCCGACAACTACCGCTTCGTGGACCAGCTCCTGGCGCTGGTGCGCGAGGGCGCGATCCCCGAGAGCCGCATCGACCAGTCGGTGCGGCGGATCCTCACCCTCAAGGCCGAGCTGGGCCTCTTCGACCACCCCACGCCCGACCCGGCCGCGGTCGCCCGCTTCGCCACCCCGCAGGCCGCGGCGCTGGCGCGGCGGGCGGCGCTCGAGTCCATCACCCTGCTGAAGAACGACTCCGCCGTCCTCCCGCTGCGGAAGGAGGCGCGCATCCTGGTGACCGGCCCGGCGGCCAACTCCCTCACCGCGCTGAACGGGGGATGGACGTACAGCTGGCAGGGCGCGGACGCGGCGCAGCTCCCGCAGGGGCCGCGCACGCTGCTGGAGGCGATGCTGCGGCGCGGCCGCGACGTTCGCTACGTGGGCGGCGCCGGCTTCAACGACTCGATCGACGTGGCCGCCGCCGCGCGCGCCGCCCGCGACGCCGACGTGGCGGTGATCGCCATCGGCGAGGACGCCTACGCCGAGACGCCGGGCAACATCGACGACCTCACCCTTCCCGAGCCGCAGCTCCGGCTGGTGGAGGCCGTCGCCGCGACCGGGACGCCGACGGTGCTGGTGCTGGTGGAGGGCCGCCCGCGCGTGATCGGCCGCGTGGCGGACCGGGCGAAGGGGGTGGTGATGGCGTACTGGCCCGGGATGCACGGTGGCGAGGCGATCGCCGACGTGCTGTTCGGCGACCACAACCCGGGCGGCAAGCTGCCGTTCACCTACCCGCGCGCGCCCAACGCGCTGATCACCTACGATCACGCGCCCAACGAGGGGCTGACGCCCACCGGCGGCCCCGGCGGGTTCAGCCCGCAGTGGCCATTCGGCGCCGGGCTCAGCTACACCACCTTCGCCTACGCGAACCTGCGCCTGGGCTCGAAGGAAGTCGCCCCCGGCGGCTCGCTCCCCGTGTCGGTGACGGTAACCAACACGGGGAAACGCGCGGGGAGCGAGACGGTGCTGCTGTTCACGCGCCAGCGCTACGCCTCGATCCGCCCCCCGGTGCGCCGCCTGCGCGCCTTCCAGAAGGTCGCGCTCCAGCCCGGCGAGTCGCGCACGGTGGAGTTCAGGCTCTCCACCGACGACCTTCGCTTCGTGGGCCGCGACGGGCGCCCGGTGCTGGAGCCCGGCACCTTCGACGTGATGGTCGCCGGCCTCACCGCCACCTTCGACGTCACCGCGGTGCCGGCGCCGGCACGCACGAGCGCCGCGCGCACGGGATCACCCGGCCGGCGGCACTGATCGGCGCATCGGCGCATCAGCGAGATGGAGAGTAAAGCGGCGGTTCGCGATTATTTGTCGAGAACCACCCAGGATGCGCAGGGAACCGCCGTCGGCTCGGTGAGCGGCCGAGAAGTGGGCCGGGATCATGTCTCCGGTGACGTGAACCGCGACCTCCAGGCCTGGAATTCGGAAGGCCGCAGGCCGTAGCGGTGCAGGCTTCCCTCGTGCAGCCCCAGCAGAAGGGCCAGCGCCCGCTCGGCGAACGGCTCGACCTCCGCGGCGGCGATGCCGTTCTCCCCGGCCCAGGCGCGCAGCAGCTCGGGGCGCGGAGGGTCGCCGCGCAGCACCACGTGGCGCACGGCGGCGGCCAGCTCGCCGCGGAACCGCAGGCGCAGCGGGTCGGGCTCGCCGATCGCGTCGCGCACCACGCGGTACTGCGCGCACGAACGCTCGTACGCCCACACGAACACGTCGCGCAGCAGGTCCACGCGCGTCAACTCGTACACGCCCAGCGTGCCCTCCACGTACGCGTGCTCGGGCACGTCCACGAACGACAGCGGGCACAGGTTGTCGCGGATGAACGGGATGTTGGCGCCCAGCCGCGAGGTGCGCTTGTTCACGTCGGTGAACGGCTGCAGGTAGGGCAGGTGCACCATGGTGAAGAACGCCTGCTCGAACGGGTCGGGGATCTGGTCGGCCCTGGCCAGGATCAGGCGGAACCAGTCCTCGACGCTCTGCGGCACGGCCGGCGGGTGATAGGTGGTGCCCGAGATCTCCACGATGCGGGCGCGCAGCCGGCCTTCGTCCGCCGGATCGCGCAGCAGGTTCTCGGAGAGCGCGGCGTGCAGGTTCTGGAAGGTGTAGAGGTTGAAGCCGGCCTGCCCGGCTTCGTCCACCAGCATCTCGATGGCCGCCTTGTGGTTCAGGATCATCTGCGCGTCGGTCGCGTCCTTCCCGGCGGCGTGCTGCCCGAACTCCAGCAGGTTCAGCGTGTCGAGCCGGGTATAGGTGTTTCCCTCCAGCCGGCTCGACGCCCACGCCAGGTCGATCAGCAGCCGACCGAATATCTCGCGCGCGTAGGTGCCCGCCGGGCGCTCGGCGTCGGGCGTGCGGCCGATCTGGTGCAGCCGGTCGCGCACCTCCTTGGGAAGGTACCAGGTTCGCCCCGGCCGGTACTTCTCCAGGAAGGCCGATTTGTATCCCACCGGCTTTCGCTCCGACAGCGGCCGCCTCACCAGGGCGCGGACCTGCGCGCCCTCGCGCGAGAGGGGCACGTACCCGTCCTCCGGGGGCGGCGCTTCCGGCACGAACGCCGGGCCGGGCACGTAGACCGTCCGCCGGCCTCCACCCTCTACTCGCACTCGGCCGTCCGCGATCAGCGTGCGCAGGCGGCGCAGCAGCGTGCGCCAGGCAACGCCCCGGCCCACCTCGGCCGCGAACGCCGCCTCCAGCACCGGCCGCGCAACGCCCTCTGGATGAGCGCCGACCAGTGCTTCCACGGCGTCGAGCTCGGCGCTGACCGCGGCGGGGATTCCTCTGGGCATGGTCTGGCTGAAGCCGGGGCGTCGACTCGCAAGCGAAGCTTCGTGCCACATCATGGTCATTCTAACCAGATGAAGCTTTCTTCTTGTCACATGATCAGAAGTTTTTCTTCTCTTGTCAAATGAAATAAACGCCGGGTGGATGAATTTTTCGGGTGCGTGGTCTGCCAGGCAGGTGGTTCATCTGACAAGAAACTCGATTCGTCGTTTCATCCGACAAGAAACACGCTTCATCTTGCGGAACAGTTTACGGGGCCGTTTCATCGTGTCGCCCTGTAGTGTTGGAGCTGCGCCCTTGCCAGCGGCGATATGTTGCACGTGTCCGGTCGTCCGGCGTGCTCAAAACGCTGGAACGCGGGCTTCCCCCACAGGTCAGACACTCTCGGGAGCAAACCCTTGATCACGGCCGAGTTGCTGATGCAGGTTCCGCTCTTCTCCGCGGTGCCCGAGCAGGAGCGGGCGCAGATCGCCGCGCGCGCGGCCGACCTGCACCTGCGCGCCGGCGAGTGGCTGATCCAGGAGGGCGAGGTGGCCGCCTTCTTCGTGCTGCTGGAAGGGCGCATGGCCGCGCTGAAGCGGGTGGGCGGCCACGACCAGCTGATCAACAGCTACGGCCCCGGCACCTACGCCGGCGAGGTGCCGCTGCTGCTGGGCTCGCCGTACCTGGCCAGCATCCGCGCCGAGGAGCCCTCGCGCGTGCTGCGGCTGGAGGCCGAGGACTTCCGCGCGCTGGTGGCCGGCTGCCCCGTGCTCTCGGAAGAGCTGGTGCGCACCATGACCACCCGCGTGCAGATGCTGCAGCGGCTGACGGTGGAGGCGGCGCCCACCCCCGTCACCATCGTGGGCCACCG